>NZ_FQZD01000037.1 GCF_900141835.1 Propionispora hippei DSM 15287
ACCTTCATTACAAAAAAATGGAGCTAGTGACCGGGATTGAACCGGTGACCTTATCCTTACCAAGGATACGCTCTACCAACTGAGCTACACCAGCATAGATAAAACGCCTATTGGCGTTTGTTTAATTGGTTGCGGGGGCAGGATTTGAACCTGCGACCTTCGGGTTATGAGCCCGACGAGCTGCCAGCTGCTCCACCCCGCGATGTGTTTGACAGTAGTTTCCCACCATCTTCGTTCTTTCATTCCTACCATGGATAAATTGGTGGAGGGAGCTGGATTCGAACCAGCGAAGGCAGAGCCGGCAGATTTACAGTCTGCTCCCTTTAGCCACTCGGGAATCCCTCCGTCAAGTCCGGCTTAAGGAGTGCGTTATCACAGTCCGTTAGCCAGCTTTCCCATTACCTGAGCCGATGCGCGGCAGCGATAAACTGCTGAGCCCGATGTCCTGTAACGGAATATTATATTATCACAGCTTATCCATATTGTAAAGAGTCTACCACCTGTTAATTTATGTAAAGTAACTAATTCATAAAAAAGTAATAGTACGAAACGGCCGCCAGGATAAAGCGGTAATAGGCAAAGGAAGCCAGGGTTGATTTGTTCAGGAACTTTAAGAACCAAACCACCGAACCGTAAGCTACAACAAAGGCTATTACAAAGCCAATGGCCAGCATGTGCAGATTATCAACACTCAAATGGCTAATCACTTTCAGCAAATCATAGAAACAGGCTACCATCATTAACGGGACCGCAATGATGAAAGAAAAATCGGCTGCCGCCGTCCGGCTTAAACCAAAAAACAAACCGCCCGAAAGCGTCGACCCGGAACGGGAAAATCCCGGCCACAGGGCCAGCACCTGGAACAGGCCTACCCAAAAAGCCTGCCTGACAGTGATATTTTCCACACTGCGGGCCACCGGTCTTTTTGCCACCTTTTCCGCCACCAGCATCAAAACAGACCCGGCTATCAGGCCGATAATCACCGTCGCCGGCGAAAACAGGTATTCCTTAATCGGTTTATGCAGCAAATAGCCGATAATCATGACCGGCACAATCCCGGCCGCCACATGGGACAGCGTCAGGCCGCTGCGGTGTATGTTAAGCCGCCCCGGCTTGATCATGCGCATAAATTTGTCACGATATAGAAACAAGATAGACAGTATGGCGCCCAGTTGAATAAACACCTCAAATACGCTGGCAAATTCGCCTTCAAAATGCAGCATATTGCCCACCAAGATCATATGTCCTGTCGACGAAACAGGTAAAAACTCCGTCATGCCTTCCACAATGCCAAGTATAATGGCAATCATCGTCTCCGTCACTTTCCATCCCCCTGTCACGGCTATGTATTCCTGTTAGAGTCCGGTCAGCCATTCATTTGCTGACCGCCAGGAACCGCCGTCTTTTTCACACGCATTTTATTATACTCCATGCCATGGCCGCAAACAACCATAAATCCTTTTACGCCACTTCTTTGTTACGGCTTTAGGCAGTCTCAAAGCACGGTATCCGCCTCCGGTTTATCCCGGACAATCCAGAGTTGTCTGCTCTTATTCATATAAGCCACCATAATCGCCTTTAGCTCTTCTTTATGCCGGCTTTTAAACGCCACAATATCTTCCGGTGTAAACCCCAGGTTTTCCAGCACTTTTTCCTGAAGCTCTCCCTCGACAATGACTGGCACCGCCACGTCACCGGTGCCCACCATTCCTTTTTCAGATAAACCCTCCATCGCCTTTAGAATACTGAGCCCTCCCTGGGATTCCCAAACAGCTAACTGTACTTCCTTTAGGTGAAAGATTCCTTGCGCTCGCAACAGAGCCAGCAGATTTTTTACCGATAATCGCGTTTTAGCCAAATTAGCCCGGATGGGTTGCCCCTGTTCTATGATCACCAGCGGCGGCAACGGCTTAGCCCGCCAGCCCCGCAGGCACTTTACCAATTTAGCCGTTCCGCACTGCATAAGACCTACTGCCGTCAAAACGACCAGCCTGTCAGAAAAGTCATTTTGGGGACTAAGGATTGCCGCACCGGCCACCGTACCAAAAATAATCAATCCCACCAGTTCCGCAGGGGTGGCTTCACCGAGGTGGTTACGTCCTGTCAACAACCAGACTGCTAAAAACAGCGCAAAAACTGCAATCACTCTAAAGACAGTTATGCCCAGCACATCCACGCCGTCTCCCCCTCCTTAGAAACCGCTGTTTCAATGAACCTGTCGTCCTGACGGAAAAGATCCGTCGGGACGCACAGCGAGAATAGCTCATTGGTTCCCTCAATTATCCAATAGTATAATCAGCCCCTCGGCGGTTTATGTGCCGGTAAAAAATCAGTACTCCGCCAACCCTGAAAGCAGAATTTGCCGGCAGTCAAAATTCCGTCAGCAGCTTTCCGTTCAGACTTGGTGGAGCATTGGGGCGTGAGGACACGTCTTAATCCGTAAACAGTAAAATCCCGGAACCTGTAAGACAGGCTCCGGGACTTTATTGTTCACGGATTACTTGTTAAATTGTTTGGTAAACTCATCAACCGAGAGATTGGTTACGGCTGCCAGCTTTTCTACCTTGCCTGCTTTGAAGTCTTCTGCAGTCAGCAAAGTCATCATCGCTCTGGCAATTTTGTATTTTACCGAATTTACATTCACGAAGCGGACTGCTGTTTTCTTAGTTACCGGATCCAGCATTTCACTGAACGGCAGCGGTTTAGCTTCGCCGTTAACCACGGTAATGATCGCGTCGGCCCCACCGTTTTTCAGGAATTCCACAGCCGAATAACCAAGGTCACGGGTGTATTCGATATCAAAAGCGTTCGGCGAAGCGCAGCGGGTTTCATAACCGATGTCTTTAGTTACAAAATTCATTTTAATACCCAGTTCGGCCAACCGTTTGATCACTGCCTTTTTCAGCAATTCACCGAAGTTGATTTCAGCATAACGAATGTGGCCATGTTCGTCTCTTTCCAGCCCTTCCACTGCACTTAAGTCTTCTTCCGGAATTTTTTCGATAATGCCCTCGGCGACAACTGCCAAACCGAAGCCTTTGCCGTCAGCCAGACGTTTGATTACCGAACCGGCAATGATATCCACAACAGTGCTCAAATGAACCTTGGCATCCGTAAAGTCTTCTGGAATAATAGTAACCTGGGCTGCAGCGCTCTTGCCGATACCCAACGGCAAGTGGCCTGCCGTACGTCCCATGGCAATGCCGATAAACCAGCGTTGTGCTGTTTTAGCATCTTCCAGGATATTGGTAGCGATATCTGCACCAACCTGACGGGCGGTTTCAAAGCCGAAAGTAGGAACACCTTCCGGTAACGGCAGGTCGTTATCAATGGTTTTTGGCACATGTACTACGCTGAAGTCAATTCCCATATTTTTCTTGGCATAAGAAGCCACCGTAGAGGCCGAATACGCCGTATCATCGCCACCAATGGTTACCAGGTGGGTTACACCCAATTCCCGCAGCGTGCTGATCGCGGTTTTAAGATGTTCTTCATTTTTCGTAGGATTAAAGCGCGCCGTATGTATAATACTGCCACCCTGCAAATGAATTTTGCTTACATCGTCAACTGTCAGGGAGGTCACTTTCTTCTCGCCTTTGGCTAAATGAGAGAAACCCTCATAAACCCCGATTACATCCCAACCATTATTTCTTGCCGCAATGGTAACACCGCTGATAACTCCATTCATACCAGGTGCCGGACCGCCGCCGCAAAGAATTGCTACCGTATTTTTCGACATACATTTTCCTCCTTATATTGCTGTTTGGCAAATAATCGCCATTGTTAACAAAATGATCCTTCAAAGTCAAAAGCAACCTTCATCCAGATGTAGAACCGCTTGTATTATGTATCAGATCATCTATGCACAACGTCTATTATACCGCGCCATTACACTGTTAACAAGCCTTTATGTTTGAACAGAACCGGTCGCGCCGTCATGGTATAGTATGGCGATATGTCCGTTTTTTATATTCGTCGGGCTATTAGAAATCCCTTTTCCCTGGGTAAAAATTAATCATATTGTGCCGTAAAACAGCGATCTATTCCCGTTATCGTCATAATATATCACAAGGGACCACTCCCACTTTGCCGGCAGAAGCATTCGATATGCTGTTTGCTTAAATGATACCAAAAGGCACCCTCCATAGAAGGGTGCCTTAACATTTCTGTTAATCATCAATTTCTTCGCTACAGTCCTGGAACAGGGCGGCATCCTTATCCAGGCCGGTTAAAGCCTTATAGGCGTTGCCCCCGGCATCGCATTCCTCGCTGCGATGATCCAGATAACGTTCCAGCTTGCGCTTAACCCGCTGCAAGGCATTGTCGATGGATTTCACGTGGCGTTCCAATTCCACGGCGATTTCCTGGTACGACTTGCCATCTAAATAGGACATTAAGACCTTCCATTCCAAATCGCTGAGAATTTCGCCCATTTTCTCTTCGATATCAATGAACTCTTCCCGACTGATTACCAGTTCCTCCGGATCGGATATCTTGGAACCCGACAGCACATCCAGCAGCGTCCGGTCAGAGTCCTCATCATAAATCGGCTTGTTCAGAGAAACGTAAGAATTCAAAGGAATATGCTTCTGCCTGGTGGCAGTTTTAATGGCAGTAATAATCTGGCGCGTTACGCACAACTCGGCAAACGCCCGGAAAGAGGAAAGCTTATCATTGCGAAAGTCCCGAATCGCCTTATAGAGACCGATCATGCCTTCCTGAATAATATCCTCTCTGTCAGCACCAATTAAAAAATAAGACCTGGCCTTCGCGCGAACGAAGTTGCGGTATTTATTAATCAAGTAGTCCAGAGCTACTGCATTGTCATTATCCTTGGCATCAATTACGATTTCTTCATCAGTCATATTTTCAAAACAACTGTATAAATCGTATTGAGTACTAGCCCGCATCACATCGCCCCCACTTTGCATTTTTATCTATAAAAAACGATTTATTCACTAATTTGGTGCTACAAAACGACTCTATTTACTTATAAAAGTATACCCTACACCCTGTCCTAAGTCAAGCTTAACCTGCCGGCCGCCAGCGCCGGGAAGTCAGGATTCTCAACGTTTTCTCCCACCCCGCCGCAACTCATCCAGCCTTTTTGCCACATCACCATTCAACCGGTCAGAAAGTTCCTGCCGGCGATAGTTCAGGACATGCTCCGAAAACCCCTGCTTCATGCTTTTTTCTGCGGCCCGCACATAGCTCCTTAGCTCCCGGGCCGAAATGCGATATGCTCCCGAGCCCAGAATCTGCATTTGTTCGGCCCAGTCGGAAGTCACCACATAAACCCGCCCGCCACCGGTTTGGCGCATAAAGAAATAGGCCATTTTCTCGATATAGCTGTCCGCCGTTTCGCCTTCTTTGGTAAACACCACATCGACGAAATCGTTGATTATCTGCTGACAGCCTTCACCGTCCGCCACCGCATGGGCATCAAAAACGACCGTAATCCTGCAATCTTTAAAAACACCATAGCCTGACAAGCTCTCGATTAGTTTGTCCCGCGCATATTCCAGATTGTCCTTTATTGCCACAAGCTCTTGCCAGTCATTGATAACATTATACCCATCAACCAGTAATTTGTCTTTAGGAATATGTTTCATAAACTTCTCCAAACAACATTATGTAGTTGCGCTCCCCCAGCCGGTCACTCGCCACCGGCTCTTGCAAATGGCGGCATCCGTGTCCCCATTTTTATAATTTTATCTTCAGGCAAATATCTATCCTTTGCCAGGACTTCCCGTTTAATTTCCTGCCCCTCGGATTCCACAATCCGCAGGGTAGTGATTTCATAACCGGGCTTTCCCGGTTTTTCCACTTCCGTTTCACCCAAATAGAGCGTTTGGTCTTCTTTCCTGACCTCAGCCGGTAAAATGGCCTTCTTGTCGGTCGAAATAATTTTGACCGCTTCCTTCATTTTTTCCCGGCCAAACAGGCCGATACTCAAACGGCCCCGATAAATTTCAGCCGTAATCAAAACCGGCTCGCCGGTATTGTTGGCAAATTTAAAATCAAGCAGTCCATATACCACCGTAGCGTCCCGCCCCAAAGGCACATAGCCCAAGGCCTTCGAGTGATTATACCGTTCCACTATCGTCAGGTTGGAAAGCAGTACCGCATTATACAGCGTAGAGGAAACCTGGCAAATGCCCCCGCCAACCCCGGGCACCAGTTCGCCATCGACCAATTCCATCGCTTCTTTAAATCCATACTCCTTTTCCCGGGGGCCAACCACTTCATTAAAAGAAAAAACGGCACCGGGCTCCAGGATTTTCCCGTTTATTTTATTAGCGGCCAGAATAATGTTCGCCGACCGGTTGGCATCGTCCTCATTAAACTCGGTTATGTAACTTCCCCACAGGTCGCCAATCCCCCTGGCGGCAACATCCTGTACGGTGACTTCGGGCGGCACCGTCACGACCGGCAAAATCACCGCCGGCACATCCACAGCGGATAATGCCTTAAGCACAGCCGGTCCCGCCGTCTCCACCGCTAACCGCATTCCCTGTTCCTGCGGCAACACCGTGCCGTTTTGCACACTAATTGCCGCGTTACGCGGTTCCCGTTCCACCGCTTGCCGCCACTTGGTTATATAGCGGTCAAGCTTATCTTTATTATACTGTACCCGCAGTGTAACATGATAGCCTTCTTCTCTTGCCTGATAAATTTTTTTCATTCTGGTCCAAAGCCCGCCGTCTCGGCCATAATTCCACGCCTCATCGGCAGCAGCAGCAATATCCCAGTCAAGATCAATCTGCCGGGCCGCCAAATCAAAAGAATTCTCTCCATAATATACCTTAATTTTTTTTTGCAGCAACTCCTGACGCCAAACAGCCAGGAGTTGCTGCACGTCCTCCCGGCTGCAGCCCTCCAATGATACACCATCCACAGTCACACCGGCATACACCCGGGAGGAAAACAGCGAAGTTCCTCCGGCAAAAAAAACGATACCACAGCAAATAATCAGCAAGAAAACTATCGTTAACCGCCAGTTTTTCAAGTCTCTTTCATCTCCCGTTGTTTTAAAACTTCGTATAAAAGCAAGGAACAGGCAACCGAAGCGTTTAGCGAATTGATCCGTCCCTTCATCGGAATGCGCACCAGGAAATCACAAGCCTCTTTCACCAACCGGCCCAGACCTTTTCCTTCGCTGCCGATTACCACAACCAGCGGGCCGGTTAAATCGGCCTGATAATAAGCCCTCTCACCGTCCATATCGGCACCGACAATCCAGAAGCCTTGTTTTTTGAGGTTCTCCAAGGTTTGCACCACATTGCCGATCCGGGCAACTGGCACGTATTCCACCGCACCGGCCGATGTCTTGGCTACCGTTCCCGACAGCGGACAACTCCGCCGTTTAGGAATTAGCACCCCATGCACGCCGGCGGCGTCAGCCGTCCTTAAAATAGCGCCGAGATTGTGCGGATCTTCCAACTCATCCAATACGACAAGGCAGGGAACCTCGCCCCGGGTGGCAGCTTTATGCAGAATATCTTCCAGTTCCACATAAGCGACCGGCGGTACCAGTGCCACAACCCCCTGATGGCGGACCCCGCCCGCCACCTGATCCAGTTTGCTCATCTCCACTTCCTGAATGACCAGGCCTTTACTGCGAGCCAGTCCGATAATCTCCCGTACCGTCCCATGCCGTTCCCCTTTGGCCACCAGTATTTTATTAACTGAACGGCCGCCTTTCAATACTTCCATCACGCTGTTTCTTCCCGCCACAAAATCTTCCGTTACCGGCATGGTGGTATCGCGCTCCTTCCCGTTTCCCATATCCTTTATTTTCTCCTTTTCCTAATCTACTATGTATCAAGTACCTTGTGTCGCCTAAATGCACAGACTATCTTGCCGTCTGTTTGTCCTTTTTATTGTCGTCGCCTTACCGATATCGGTTATGTGCACCTATGTCCACCTTTGAAAATAAAAAAGCCTTTGCAGAAAAAGTCCTGCAAATTTAATTTGTACCTTCAAAATTGGCAGACCACCACATAGATAAAGGCCAACCCGGGTTTCCGTAGGTCAGCCTTTATGTTCCGTTATCGCCCCATCCCGCGGCGGTGCCGGTTACACCCCGGCAACGGTCTTGTCATGCACATAGGTGCAGAAACTAAAACGAATGTCCTGATGGCTTTTGGATTCACCGGCAGCAACCATCTGCCAGTTTTTTTCTTCATCCAAATTAATAAAGAACTTGTCCGCCACGTAAGTTTTTTCTATCTTGGTGACAAAGGCCACCGAACAGTAAGGCAGCAATTGGGTATATACCGATTCACCGCCGATTACAAATACATCATCCGTATCATACTGCGCTATGGCCCGGAACAATTCCGGCAGCGAACGGCAGACGGTCACTTTCTCATGGATAAAGTCCGCCTTTCTGCTCAGTACAATATTTATCCGGTCCTTTAAGGGCTCCTGCCCCGGCAGCGATTCAAAAGTCTCCCTGCCCATAATCACAACCTTATGCAAGGTCGTCTGTTTAAAAAACTTCATGTCCTCCGGGATATGCTGCAGCAATCTTCCGCCGCAACCAATTCCCCAGTTGGCATCAACCGCAACAATGGCCTTCATACACGTCTCCTTTAAATAGCGACAGGGATATTTTTGATTTGCTGACCGCTTTGATAGTTCTCCAGCACAAAATCAGCTACAGTGAAATCATAAAAGCTCTTCACCTGCCGGTTAATCAGCAGCTTTGGCGCCGGATAAGCAGGGCGATTGATCAGCTCTTCCACCAGTGGAATATGCCGGTCGTAGATATGGGCGTCGGCAATAACATGCACCAGTTCACCAGCCTTCAGACCACTCACCTGAGCCAGCATATGCACCAGCACAGCATATTGGGCTACATTCCAGTTGTTGGCCACCAGAATATCCTGGGAGCGCTGATTCAAAATCGCATTGAGCCGGTTACCGGTCACATTGAAGGTCATGCTATAGGCACAGGGATATAAATGCATGGCATGCAAATCGGCATGGTTATACATATTGACAATGATACGCCGGCTGTAAGGATTCTCTTTTAAATCCAGCAAAAGTCGGTCCACCTGGTCAAACTCACCTTCGCGGTATTGATGCTTAATAGCCAGTTGATAACCGTAGGCCTTCCCAATGGAACCGGTTTCATCAGCCCAGCTATCCCAGATGCGGCTGTTCAGGTCTTTGATGTTATTGGATTTTTTCTGCCATATCCACAGTATTTCATCAATAGCAGCCTTTAAATTGGTCGGCCTGAGCGTAAGGATCGGAAATTCCTCCGCCAGATCGTAGCGATTGACCGCCGCAAATTTTTTAATCGTATGGGCCGGAGCACCGTCTGCCCATCTGGCCCGTACCGCTTCCCCTTCCGAGGAAAAACCATGGGCCAGAATATCTTTACACATAGCAATGAATGTCATGTCCGCTTTACTCAGAATGATTCACCTCATTATATTAGGATAGGAAAAGACTTGGCCCGAACCAAGTCCCGCAGGATGCCGGCAATTCACCGGCAACGGCAGGGCTGTCCACTGGGTTAGGGCAGCGCTGTCCGGCAAAGGGTACTCAACAATTTGCCGGCAGCTCTTACCTAAATTCTACACTATAACCCCTGCTCTGTCTGTATTATTTTGACAGTATTCTGCTTGTTCTCCGTTACAGGCACTTATGCACCGCCTATTGCGGTGAGACAGCCCCTGTTTTTGTCATTTCCCGGGAAATAACGTCAAAAGCCTGACTGGCAAGTTCCAGCAAACGACGGTAATCTTCCTTTAAATACAGATATCCCAGCAAAGCCTCAAAGCCGGTACTGTAGCGGTATTCGGCAACCGTCGCGCTCTTGGGAACGCTGGACTTGGCGTTGCGGCCCCGCTTGACCACAGCAATTTCCTTCTCAGACAAAGTGGACTCCAGCGCTTTATAGGCGCGGGCCTGCATAACCGCCGACACCATTTTGGCATCGCAGTCATGCAGTACTCGCACTTTATTTTGCTCATAAGACAACAACCGTGTCCGCACATACAAGGTAAAGTAAGCATCCCCTACATAGGCCAGCACCAACGGTGGCAGACGATGAACCGGAATGTCGGTATAATTGACCGGAAAAGCGCCCGTTTCTTCGGACTGCTGTTTGAACATATTGGCCATTAAGTACTGATAGTGGTCAAACCTCATTTTTTCTTCCACCTGACCCCTTGCGGTGAATCCTCCAGTACAATGCCGATTTCCTGCAGGCGGTTACGGATTTGGTCGGCCGTGGCCCAGTCTTTGTTCTGGCGGGCCTGTTGACGAATATCAATCACGATATCCATCACACCCTTCAGCAAACCGTCCTGAGCATCCGCTCCCGCCGGCTCCTGCTCCAGCTTGATCCCCAGAATATCGGCTAACTCCTGGTAGGCTGACTGCAATACGGCAGCGCCAGCCGCACTATACGGTGCCTTACCGCCAGTCACGGCACTGCAGTATATATTGATTTCCTTAGCCAGACCAAACAACACGCTGATGGCCAGGGAGGTATTAAAATCATCATTCATCGCCGCCAGGAATTCTTCCTTGGCCTGCCGGACGATCACTTCCTGGTCCGCCGTTGATCCGTCAGAACTATCGGCAGGCTGCGTCGCTGCCAATTGTTTTAGACTGTGCATGGCTGTGGTCAGCCGCTCCAGGCTGCGCTGCGCTTCATCCAGTCTTTCATCACTGAAATCCAGAGGACTGCGATAATGGGTGGATAAAATGAAAAACCGTAGCACCTGTGGCGAATAATGCTCCAAAATATCTTTAACCAGGAAAAAATTTCCCAGCGATTTACTCATTTTTTCTTCATTCACCGTAATAAAACCGTTATGGAGCCAATACCGGACAAATGGCTCCACGCCGGTACAGGCTTCCGACTGGGCAATTTCATTTTCGTGATGAGGAAATACCAGATCGCTGCCGCCACCATGAAAATCAAAGGTTTCACCCAAATATTTAAGCGACATGGCCGAACACTCAATATGCCAGCCCGGCCGTCCCGGTCCCCAGGGACTTTCCCAGGCCGGTTCCCCCGGTTTTGCGCTCTTCCACAGCGCAAAATCCATAGGGTGCCCCTTCCGGTCATCTACATCGACCCGGGCACCGGCTTTCATGTCGTCCAGACTGCGGCCGCTCAGCTTGCCGTACTCATCAAAGCGGGTCACGGCATAGTAGACATCGCCATCCTTCTCATAGGCGAAGCCTTTATCAACCAGTGTTTTGACCATCCGGATAATATCCGCCATATGTTCGGAAACCCGCGGATACAAATCGGCCCGCCGCACATTGAGTTGATCCATCACTTCAAAATAGGCTGCAATATAGCGATTGGCAATCACATCCCAGGTCACGCCTTCAGCATTGGCGGTTTTGATAATTTTGTCATCCACATCGGTAAAATTCTGCACATGGTATACCTTATAGCCGATATACTCCAAATACCGTTTAATGACATCCCAGGTAACAAACGGACGGGCATTGCCGATATGCGGATGATTGTAAGGGGTTACACCGCAGACATAGGTTTTTACCTGCCCCGCTGTCATGGGTACAAATTCTTCTTTTTGTTTGGTTAATGTATTATACACTCTTAGACTCATACTGTTTCAGCTCCTCTTCTAACTGACAAATCCGCTCTTCCAACCGCATCATGCTGCGCTGCATACAGAACATCATTTCCGCTTCCGGATCGGGCAGGTCGTTATGTTCCAGATCGACGGTCGGTCTGGCATCATCAATCTTCTTACCCTCATGCCACACAATTTTCCCCGGAATCCCGACAACCGTAGAGTTAGGCGGCACTTCCCGCAGCACCACCGAGCCGGCACCAATCTTGGAATTGTCTCCTACCTTAAAAGATCCCAGCACTTTGGCGCCGGTAGCAACAACAACATTATTGCCCACCGTCGGATGGCGTTTGCCCTTTTCCTTGCCGGTACCGCCGAGCGTCACTCCCTGATACAAGGTGACATTGTTTCCCAATTCAGCCGTTTCGCCGATAACCACCCCTGTTCCATGGTCAATGAACAGTCCTTCTCCTATTGTGGCACCGGGATGAATTTCTATGCCGGTTAAAAACCTTGCAAAATTGGAAATCAGACGCGGCAACAACACCAGTCCTTTTTTAAATAAATAATGACTGATACGGTGCAGCCATATGGCATGTAGTCCGGGATAGCATAAAAGTACTTCCAGCACATTTTTAGCAGCAGGATCGCGTTCAAATACCGCGTCGATGTCTCTCTGTATCTGTTTAAACATGAGTTTCCCTCCTGTCCAAAATAATAAAAGGCCACCGTCTCTTTACAGAGACGGTGGCCGTGGTTCCACTCTGTTTAGATATGTAAACAAACCATATCCCACTCAAACACGATAACGGCTGCCGCCGGGACCGCCTACTAAAAGAACCGGGGAGTAAACCCGAACACTTTTTTCAGCCATCCTGTTCATGGGGGCACTTCAGCGGATCTTTCCTGGCACTGTTCGCAGCCGGTGACAGTGCCTCTCTGCAGGTCCGAAACACGCTTACTTTTCCCAATCGCTACATTTTCCATATAGTTAGGAGTTCACCAGGGCTAAATCCATAGTATTCCTGACGCGATATTTTCCGTCCCGTTTTGTTGTCGTCACCTTACATATGTACGATATGCGCGGCTCCTCCGCCAAACCGAACGAAAACTCTCACGCCATTTATTCTACGGTTTTAGCCCTGGCGAACTCCCGTGATTAAATTATACTCATCCGCCTCAGGGGTGTCAATCAGATTTTAGACCGGGAAGCGGACAGGCGGCGCAAGGCTCTTTCCTTACCAATAACCGGTATGAAATGGGGCAGCTCAGGTCCATGCATTTTCCCCGTGAGGGCAATACGGATAGGCATATATACCTTTTTCCCGGGCAGCTTCAGTTCTTTTACCAGTCCCTTCAGCAACGCCTGCACACCGGCTGCATCAATAGTTTCCAGGGCGCTCAGTTTTTTCTGAAATTTGTCCAGCACAGCAGGAATTTCTTCTTCTTTCAGCACGGCCTCCGCTTCCTGGCTTTCAAAGGCAAACTCATCATGAAAGAATATATCAGCATGCTCGAGCACCTGGGCGGCATAGCTGAGATGCTCCTGAATAGCCGCTACGAACTGCACGATCCAGGCCCGCTTTTCTTCGGTCAGTTCGTCCTCTTTTATGTAGCCCGCTTCAATTAAATGAGGCAGAGCCAGCTCGGCAATCCGCTCCGGGCTGGATTTTTTGATGTATTGCGCATTAATCCAGTTTAGCTTATCCACATCAAACACCGCCGGATTTTTGGCGACCCGGTCGATGGAAAACTGTTCAATCAATTCGTCCAGGCTAAAGATTTCCTGTTCACCGACAGGTGCCCAGCCTAAAAGAGCCAAGAAGTTGACTAATGCTTCCGGTAAATATCCCAGCTTACGGTACTGTTCCACCGAAGTAGCCCCATGCCGCTTGCTCATTTTCGTGCGGTCCTTGCCCAGAATCAGGGAAATATGGCCGAAGGCCGGAACGGAGAAACCGAGCGCTTCATAGAGAAGTATTTGCCGTGGCGTATTGGAAAGATGTTCTTCCGCCCGGATGACATGCGTTATCTGCATTAGTGCATCATCCATCACAACCGCATAATTATAGACAGGTATACCGTCTGATTTTACAATGACATAGTCGCCTATTCCATTTGATTCAAACGACACCGTACCGCGAACCAGGTCGGTAAAAACAATCTGCTTATTTTCCGGCACCCGGAAACGGACGGTGGGCTTGCGGCCTTCTTGTTCAAAAGCGTCTCGCTCAGCGACGCTCAGATGGCGGCAACGGCCGGAATATAACGGCGTCTCCCCGCGTTGCAGTTGGTTTTGCCGTTCGGCTTCCAACTCCTCGTCCGTACAGTAGCAATGGTAAGCCAACCCCTCGGCCAGCAGTTTTTCGGTATACTGACGGTAAATCTCCAAACGTTCAGTCTGGCGGTATGGGCCGTATTCGCCGCCCACATCAATGCCTTCATCCCAGTCCATACCCAGCCACCGTAAAGCTTCCTTAATATTCTCCTCCGACTCCTTTGTGGAACGTTCCCGGTCGGTATCCTCAATCCTGAGTATCAATGTACCGCTCTGTTTTTTGGCTAACAGCCAGTTGAATAAGGCAGAACGGGCACCGCCAATATGAAACGGTCCGGTGGGACTTGGCGCAAACCGTACCCTGATTGGTTCCTTCAACATCATTCACACTACCTCCAACCCATAATTTCTATCTTGAACAATGGACGTCTCCCTGATCTTACTATAATAAGTTACTTTACAGGCAATGCACCATAGCAGACGGTCCTAGCCCGCTCACTTGTGTCGTACAAGCTGTACCTTACAAAACTTAATTGTAGCAGATTATCCAATAACATGCAAAAAAATAAAAAGCGCCAGGCGCTTTTTATTTTTTTGCATGTTATTTGCATATCCGTAAGACAAACATTCCATTTTCCAAGTCCGGCGCAATGATGATTCCATCATCTTCGCCTATACTGGCTGCCGGGCGAGCTCCGTCGGTCAGCAGCGAGATCTTCCAAAGAACGCGGTTATTGTATAAAATCTCGGTATAGGCAGTACCGTCTTCCGTTCTTGACAGATGAATATCGAAGTTAAAACCCGCTGCCATGGCTTGACCGGGAAAGGCTAGCAGCACCAGCAGCATGATCATGGCTATCTTTTTCCTCATGACTGCCCCTCCTTTATGGTGTACAGCTTTTATTACTATGTATTGTATCCAGCAGTGGTGGAATTTATAAATACAGCCACAAATTAAATTATTTTCTCTATCATCCTATTGCCTCCGTAACAGTTTTCTATTGGTCAGTAATTATTTTCCTCACCTTCTACTATATTCCAAATAAATTAAACCCATTTTATTATTGACAGCGCCCTAAAACTTTGCTATTATACATACATAATCCAAAACAAAGGCAATGACGCCTTCGCTAATTAGCGAAGGCGTTTTTATTTTCAAGCGGACAATGACGTCCTAAGGAAGCTTTATTTCCTTAGGACTTTTTTATTTCCGCAAAGGAGGAGGCGAATTGTTTTCTCGTCCATTACCCAGTGCTCTACCAACCTTGAAAGCAGAAATTGCTGACGCTCAAAAATTTGCCTCATTACCGTCTTCCCATTTCCAAGTTGGGGGAGCACCTGGAATTATCGCTTATGTTCATTTAAATTCAATTTTAAAGGAAAGAAGGTTGTAACCATGAAAAGACTATGGAACACATTGGGACTCACGTTATTTATGATGCTGGCTTGGCTGCCGGCCGCATTTGCTGACGAAGCGGCCAACGCGGCAGCTACTCCTACCATTGATACCGGTGATACCGCGTTTGTATTGGTAAGTGCTGCCCTTGTTATGCTAATGACGCCTGGCTTAGCTCTATTCTACGGTGGTATGGTAAGAACCAAAAACGTATTAAGCACTATTATGCAGAGCTTCTTCATTCTTGGACTTATTTCTGTGCAGTGGGCACTTTGGGGCTACTCCCTTTCTTTCGGCCCTGACATCAATCACTTTATCGGCGGCCTGGACTGGGTTGGGTTAGCCGGTGTCGGCCAAGATCCGAATCCTGATTATGCCGCAACCATTCCTCATTTTGCCTTTATGGCTTTCCAGGGCATGTTTGCTGTTATCACAGCGGCTCTGATTACCGGCGCATTTGCCGAACGTATGAAATTTACCGCTTTTGCCGTATTCTCTCTAATTTGGGCTACCATCGTATACGCTCCTGTTGCTCACTGGGTTTGGGGTGTCGGTGGCTGGATGCGTGACTTGGGGGTTCTCGACTTCGCCGGCGGTACTGTTGTGCATATTCTCTCCGGTGTATCCGGCCTTGTCGTTGCTTTGGTTATCGGCAAACGCCGCGGTTATGGCTCTGAGGTTATGCTGCCCCATCACCTGCCAATGACGGTTATTGGCGCTTCGCTGCTCTGGTTTGGCTGGTTCGGATTCAATGCAGGCAGTGCTTTAGGTGCTAACGGCCTTGCTGCCAGCGCTTTTGTCACTACTCATATTGCAGCCGCTGCTGCCACCGTGTCCTGGGTTATAACTGAATGGCTGTATCATGGTAAACCGACCATCTTAGGCGCAGCCAGCGGTTGCGTAGCCGGTTTGGTAGCGATTACCCCGGCCGCAGGTTTTGTAACTCCTCTGGCAGCGATTGTCATTGGTTTAGTCGGCGGCATCCTTTGCTTCCTGGCCGTTGCTGTCCTTAAAGCAAAAGTCGGTTATGATGACGCTTTGGACGCTTTTGGAGTTCACGGTCTAGGCGGCACCTGGGGTGCACTTGCAACCGGCTTGTTCGCTTCCAAGGCAGTCAATTCCGCCGGTGCCGACGGACTGTTCTATGGCAATCCCGAGCAATTGACCACGCAGCTTATCGGCGTACTGGTAAGCTGGGTATTTGCCGCAGCAATGACTTTCATCATTTTAAAAGTACTGGGCGTCTTCTTAAAACTACGGGCTGATGAAACTCAGGAAATTGAAGGTCTCGATGTCACCGAGCACGGTGAAAGAGGCTATGCTTACCAAGATCTGGTCAGCGGCTCTCCCATCGGCCTGCAGGCATCTATCGTATCCGAACCGGTAGTAAAGACTTCACTAGCCCCATCCAAGTAGCCGTTAATTTGAATCCTGAGGAGGAAATCCTATGAAAATAACCAAAATAGATATCATTACCCGTCCTGAGAAACTGGAAGAACTGAAAGAAGCTCTCAACGCCATCGGTGTTGCCGGCATGACGGTAACCCAAGTGTACGGTTGCGGGTTATCCAAGGGACATAAAGAAGTATACCGTGGCAAGGAAGTCACCATTAACCTGGTGCCCAAAGTCAAAGTCGAAACAGTTGTTTGTGAAGTACCTGTCGAGAAGGTACTGGAAGCGGCAAAAAAATCCTGCCATACCGGCAACCTGGGCGACGGAAAAATCTTCGTTTATCCGATTGAAAATGCCGTTCGCATCCGTACCGGTGAAGAAGGCGATATCGCCATTATTGATCCGAAATAAATAACCTGTTCAATAAAAAAGTCTTCTGCCAAGTCCGTTTTCCGGACACCGGCAGAAGACTTTTTTTATAGCAAATTTTCGCAGCAAAAGGAGCGCTTCCCATCGCTTACGCCCCTTTTGCTGCCGAATCTGTTTAAAGCACGGCTTGATCTTCGGCTATCGTATTCTTCACTATAGAAGCAACCGCATAGGCCGCTATGCCTTCCTTCTTGCCGGCAAAGCCCAGCCCCTCTGTGGTGGTCGCCTTTACGTTGACCATATCCACGGCAATGTCCAGTTCAGCCGCTATATTGGCGTTCATTCGTTCAATATATGGCGCCAGTTTGGGCTTCTCGGCGACGATCGTCGCGTCAATATTGTTTACCTGATACCCTTTGGCGGCAATGATGTCTCTTACTTTACCCAATAAAATCAAGCTTGATATTCCCTTATACCGGGGATCACTGTCGGGAAAATGCCTGCCGATATCACCTAGGGCAGCTGCCCCCAACAGGGCGTCTTTGATGGCGTGGAGCAATACGTCTGCGTCGGAATGACCGTCCAAGCCAAAAGTATGAGGCACCTCTACCCCGCCCAGAATCAACTTTCGGCCTTCCACCAGCCGGTGCACGTCATAACCCATTCCAAACCGTAGCATATCTTCACAATCCTTTCTCATTAACGCTTCCACCGTAACAATGTCCTCTTGCGTCGTCAGCTTGACATTGCTGTAGCAGCCCTCAATCAGCTTAACCCGCACGCCAAGCCGTTCCACCAGTGAGGCGTCATCGGTGCCGAGAAATCCGTCCTGGGTTGCCTGCCGGTAGGCAGCACGCAGTATCTCAGCCGTAAAAGCCTGCGGTGTCTGCATAATCCACATGGTGCTGCGCGGTGGTGTCTCTACGACAAAACCGTTACTATCTACCCGTTTGATCGTATCTTTGAGCGGCACAGCCAGACCGGCGGCACTGAACTCACGGGCAGCAGCAATCATCCTGCTGATCATGTCCGGGCGGATGAGCGGTCTGGCCGCATCATGGACCAGAATAATATCAACTGCCCGCGGAATTACCGTCAGCGCGTTAGCGATAGAATACTGGCGCTCCGTCCCGCCCGCCACAACCTGCCAGGGTTTTACCCCCTCCAGGCCGGCCAGCAGGCAATGCACAAGACCTACTTCTTGCGGCGCAGAAGCAATCACTATATTGTCTACCTCAGGACAAGCAGAAACTGCCAGGACTGTATGGACAAGTACCGGGCGTCCCAATAAAGGCAGCAGCACCTTGTTCGTTACCTGGTTCATCCGTTTGCCCTGTCCTGCAGCAGGCAAAATTACCGTAACCACCAGCGCATCATCCTTCCCGTCACAATACTGTCCGGCTCCCGGCCTTTTTCCTTGTCCTCTGGGTTCGGGAATATGCGGCCAGGCCGGCCGCCGCTGCCAAAAAAACAAGCTGTGTCACGCACAGCTTACATGTACCAATCAATCTATGTAATACCAGCTTACTTAGTATTATATTAAGTAAGCCGACATAGTATCACTTAAAGTTTCCCTCCACAACCCGGTTCTCTTCATAGTCTACCCCGAAACGCAGCATTTCATAGCCATATCGTTTCTTCATCAGCGCCTCGGCGATAATGATGTCTTCCGGCGTCGTTATCTTGACATTGCTATAGCTTCCCTCCACCAGTTTAACCCGGATTCCCAGGCGCTCCACCAGCGAAGCATCATCGGTCCCGAGAAATCCGTCTTGGGCCGCATGGATATAGGCTTGACGCAAAATAGCCGCGTCAAAAGCCTGTGGTGTCTGCATAATCCACATGCTCCGGCGAGCCGGAGTCTCGGTGACAAAACAGTCCTCGTCTACTTTCTTTACTGTATCTTTTAACGGGACCGCCAGTCCCGCCGCTTTAAATTCTCTGGCAGCCGCAATCATTTGGCTGATCATTCGGGGTTTTATAAGTGGTCTGGCTGCATCATGCACCAGAATGACTTCCACTGTATCCGGGATCACCGCCAGGGCATTGGCAATGGAATATTGCCTTTCACTGCCGCCGGCAACTACCTTCCAGGGTTTTATTCCAGCAACACCGGACAGCATCTTTTCGACAAAAGCAATTTCTGACCGGGCTGCCGCTATCACCAGATTATCGACTTCGGGACAAGCTGAAAACGCCAGCACGCTGTGAATCAGCACCGGACGATTCAGCAAAGGAATGAACACTTTATTCGTCACATGGTTCATTCGTTTGCCTTGACCGGCAGCAGGTAAAATTACCGTAACCACTAAAAATATCATCCTTTCCAAACTTGGCTATTAGCTAAATTCTTACAACCGTGCGAAGAGCGTATCCGCTTAATAATGCCCCTATTTTATTCTGGCGTAAGGTACATCGTACTAACTTCAACATAGTTTTGTTAAATCCTGCTGTTTTGGACCATCTTTAACATAATAGCACAGCAATCCCTTTAAAACAATAATATAGTAAAAATGCCTTTTAATTTGCTTAACACAACAAACTAAAAGGCATTCTATCGGATAATCTATCCAGTTATGCTGCTTTACGCACCACGCTCAATCAACTTAGGTTTGGCAAAAATCATTCTTCCCGCCGCCGTTTGCAGCACCGAAGTGACCATGACGCCAATGGTTTCTCCCATATGCTTCTTGCCGCCGTCGACAACAATCATCGTACCGTCATCCAGATAGGCAACGCCCTGGCCAAATTCCTTGCCGTCCTTGACAACATGGACCACCATTTCTTCCCCCGGCAATACGACCGGCTTGACCGCATTGGATAGTTCATTAATATTCAGTACGGAAACGCCCTGTATTTCGGCAACCTTATTCAAATTGTAATCATTCGTGACAATTTTGCCCTGCAGCACCTGAGCCAGCTTCACCAGTTTTGAATCCACCTCGGCGATGTCCTCAAAATCACGGTTGCTGATCTGCACATACATGCCCAGCTCTTTCTGGATACGATTTAAAATATCCAGGCCGCGTCGCCCCCGGTTGCGTTTCAGCAAGTCGGAGGAATCGGCAATGTGCTGCAGCTCCTCCAGCACAAAGCTGGGAATCAGCAAGGTTCCTTCGATAAAACCGCTTTGACAGATATCGGCAATACGGCCGTCAATGATGACGCTGGTATCCAATATTTTATACTGTGGCGGCGCCTTGTCCTTATCCTTGTCTTTTCCCTTATCCTTGTCCCTACCTATCCAAGGGATCGCTTCCAGCAGCGTAACAAACTCACTCCGCTTGCGAATGGCGATATTGATGCCGAGATACCCCAATATAATACTGAGTATTCCGGGAACATAACTTCCAACATATGGAATATGAAGAAAAGCAGACCCCAATAAATTAGATAGTATAAGTCCGATAGCCATACCTATGGAACCGGCCAGCACATCATATACCGGCATTTTATTGAGTCTGGCTTCCACCCAATCAATGATCCTCCATAGATACCTGATAAAATAAGGAGCCACCAGGTAGCCGAATATGCCAAAGATTACTCCGCCTACAAGCAGGGAAACAATAGAGGCCACGGCAATATCCGCCACCGTATTATGCAAAAGATCTTCTCCTAATACCTCCGATAACAGTGGAACCAAATGACTGCTTACTACAAAACCACCGATAACTGCCAACAAAGTAACAATGGAACGTAAAATCTTATTAATCAATGTTCCACCTCCTTCCTTTTGTTAATTATATAAGAGTTTTGGCTCTCCGGCAAGCCGCCGGCAAAAATAAACCAAAAAATGGAATCTTACTATTAGTATTACCCTATTTAAATAAAAAAATACGTCAGTTACCTGGCGTATTTTCTTGGCACAAATCATGAACCCATTCTTCCACGCTGTCCGAATCTCTCCGACAGACAAGCACTAACTCGCTGACCAGGATTTGTTTGGCCGTATCCAGTAATCTTCGTTCGCCCGTAGACAATTTTTTCACTTGATCACGGGACATCAGATTTTTGACGACCTCCGCCACTTCATAAATACTGCCTGTTTTTAATTTAAGCAGGCAAGCGTTAAACCTTCGGTTCCAACTGACATTGACCGGCACCGGAGCAGTTTGCAAAATGTCGATTACCCGCTGCACTTCCGGCTCCGCAATAATGTCCCGCAAGCCTATGTTGGCCACACTCTGCATAGGAATCATGACTTTCATTCCACCGAAGGGCATTGTCAAAATATAATAGAGCTGCCGTTCTCCCAACACTTCATGTTCCTCTATTGCTTGAATAACACCGGCGCCATGCATAGGATAAACTACTTTATCGCCTATTGCTAACATTGCAGTCCCTCCTATCTGATAGTATTTTAGCATAGAAATATCTTTTTGTCAAAATTTATTATTTTAGCATACTTTCCATGACATTGTCAATTAATCATTTCTCCCCCAAAAACATTGACAATCATATTTTGCATTTATATAATAAATTCAAAGTGAGGTGTATCCATGTGACAGATAAATGTTGCCGCGATTTCCAGCTAGTTGTCGATCAATACCTGATCCGTCACCGCAGCATTCTTGACGTATTGACCAAGTACCAGGAATCTTCCGCCAGAATCAGCCGGGCCTTTGCTAAGGCGGTCACCGAATGCGGCTGTATCGATATCCAGGCTACCCGTCAAAAAGTTCCCAGTGAAACAGAATACAGTGACCTACTGCAATTTATGTCCTCACATGTATCCGGCCGGCCTTGTCCACAATGTCAGGAAGTGCTTAGCAAGGAAATCGGCCACAGTCTTTTTTATTTGGCGGCTTTATGTAATCACTGCGGTGTTGATATGCAGAATATTTTTGAACAAGAATTAAAAACAGTGAAAACCCTGGGAGTTTTTCATCTGTCATAAGCAAGAAAATCCTGACGCGGCCTTACAAAGGCCGCGTTTTTATTTTACATATTCAGCTAAAATCAGGATATCCTAATAGATAATTACCGGTTAAATAAACAAGTTTTTCGCCGCAAGGCATTCGTTTACAGCGAGGTGTGTCATGGGCTATTATACGTTTTCCATCCTGTTCGTCCTATTGCTTTTTTCTTTTCAGCCTGCCGCTGTTTTCGCCGGAGAAACGGAACTGATCGACGGCTATATCACCGTCAGCGATGAAACGGGCCGCCTGCTGTTTCAGACTGGGCTGCCCCTGACTGCCGGTGATCTTTTTATTGATGAACAGGATATCTGCTACGAAATTATCGGTCTAGACGGTTATAACGCCCAAGCCCGGCGCAGCCCGCTGGCCAGGGCCCCGGCAGTTCAAGAGCCGGCGCTTCCCGCCCAGGGAACGGTCCGCACGGCAGCTCCCCTGATTGCCGTGTACCACACCCACACCGATGAATGTTACCTCCCTAGCGATGGCACAACTACCCGTAAAGGCCAGGGTTCTATCATGCAGGTAGGCGAAAGTCTGGTCAGCCGCCTCAATGAACTAGGCTATCAAACGGTGCACGATACCACCCTTCACGATCCTCATGATGCCAACGCCTATCACCGTTCCCGCCGTACCTTTATGAAGCTGCTCCGCAACCGGCCAACCGCTCTATTTGACATTCATCGCGACAGCGCTCCGGCCAGCGCCTACCAGTTGACCATTGACGGGAAGGATGCCACCAAACTGCTGCTGGTGGTGGGCAGGCAAAATCAAAACCGGAGTACTACCGAACAATTTGCCCGGCAGCTCAAGGCGGCAGCCGACCGGAAGTATCGGGGACTAGTTCGCGGCATCTTTATTGCTCACGGCAATTATAATCAGGATCTTGATCCACAGGCCATGCTGGTGGAAATAGGCTCGCAGTATAATACCCTCCAGGCGGCCGAGCATAGCGCAGCACTTTTTGCCGATATTCTGCCGGCCCTGTTTACTCCGGCAGCCGCCGAGGAAGCGCCCGAATCCCCCGCGCCATCCTCCGATCCTGAAGTTCCCGCCCCGGCAGAACCTTCGCCGCCTGCTCCTGCGTCCCCACCGGAAGCCGGCACCCCGGTCAATCGGCAAGCCCCCCTTTACGATGTGGCAAAACTGCTGCTTCTACTGCTCATTGGGCTGCTTGGCTACGCCTATATCAGCACAGGCAGCTGGCAGGAAGTCAGGCGAAAACTGTACCGGTTCCGCACCAGAGAATTTGCCGACTTATTCCGCCGTCGATCCCGGCGGAATAAGCGCGACGACTAAAGGAGGCTGGTATGATGAGGTGGAAACGGGCCCTCTTGCTGTTAGCCGGCATTTGTATCCTTAGCGCAGCGGTGCTGTCAGGCTATGTCTATTATGCCCCGTTCAGTGTAATGCCGCCCCAGAACAAACCGGATCAGGCGCCACAGAAGGTTTACGACTACTACATGATCATTGACGAAGCCAACGAAACAACCCTAATGTATATCCCATTGGTCGCTCATGTCGGCGATGAGGTCCTCTCTGAGGACAATAAACTCTACGAAATTGTCCGAATTGAAGAAAACCGGGCCTATGCCCGGTTTGTCAGAGATATAAATATTGAAAAATACAAAGAATAATGTCCGGCTATCATAGATAGCGTTCCAATACTACCTGATCCCGTACCCGCTTCAGGCCATCCTTAATGTTTTTAGCCCGGACCTCGCCGATCCCCTCTACACTATCCAGTTCACCGACACCGGCATTATAGATACGGTGCAAGGTTTTAAAATGGAGAACCAGATTTTCGATAACATTAACCGGTAAACGGGGAAGCTTCCTCAGAATGCGATACCCCCGAGGCAACACTGGCATATCTACCGCCGCCGCCGTCACATGAAAACCCAATAACCGGCAAACAACTGTTGGCTCCAGGTCTTCCTCCGGCAAGGCCGCCAATTGTTCCCGGACTTCCCGATGGGCCGGCACATCACCATTGGCGGCATAGTCATGAATAAGCAGCAGTACCTCATCCTCTTCCGGACTTTTTTCCTCCAGCTGCATGGTGAGCAGCCGCCCGTCTTCACCTAATTCGATAATATCCCGCCTGATCCCACGGGCGATGCGTGCCACCTGTTCGCCTTTAATGATCAGACCGGCCACATCAGCCAGCGTAGTCATATCCTCAAATTCCAGGGCACTGAGCATGGTCAAACCCTTTTGAAAAACGGCCCGGTATTTTTCCAGTGTCTGCAGCGCCTGATTGGCCCGGTTCAAAATACTCGGACTATCCTTTAAAGTATAGCGCAAATTCCCCATGTATACGGTAATGATATTACGCCGCTGGGAAATGGCAATGACTAAGGCACCTGTCTGTTTGGCCACCCGTTCAGCCGTACGGTGGCGGGTCCCGGTCTCCGCGGTTGGGATGGAAGGATCAGGTATGAGCTGGGCATTGGCACACACAATTTTTTTTGCATCTGCCGATAACTGCAACGCACCGTCCATCTTGGCCAGTTCATAAAAACCGGCCGGCGTAAAATCGCAGTGCAGGTTAAACCCGCCGTCCACCAACTTCATGACAGGCGGACTGTCACCAATCAGCACCAAGGCCCCCATTTTAGCCCGCAACACATTCTCCAGGCCATCCCGCAATAATGTTCCTGGCGCCAGAGATTTCAACGCTTTAATAAACCGGTCATTCCAGAGATCTTCCTCCCGGACCTTTGTCATACCTGCACACGCCCCTCTGTTTTAACCCAAATAAGGATTGTTGCTTACCTTAGCTTACCTAGTTGCCTTCCGTTTTAGCGAAGCGCAGCGGCTAAGCCTTCCGCCACCGTTTCCACGCCGATAATATCAATATCGACTGCCGGCAGCCCCTTTAGATTATTCTTCGGCACAATAATATGCTTAAATCCCATTCGTTCCGACTCACGAATCCGGGCTTCAATCTGTGTAATCGCCCGTACTTCACCGGCCAGCCCCACTTCCCCTAACACAACCGTACTGTCCAGCGTCTTGCGATTGTGAAAGCTGGAGGCCAACGCCACAATAATTCCCAGATCGGCCGCCGGTTCGTCAATCTTGATACTTCCAGCCACCTTTACATACACATCGGAAGTGCCCAAAAGCATGCCGATGCGTTTTTCCAATACCGCTAACAAAAGCTGAATCCGTTTGATATCAATACAGTCGGAGGTACGGCGCGGCGGCATAAAGGGCGAGGCACTGACCAGCGCCTGTACTTCCACCAGCAGCGGTCGTGTTCCCTCCACCGTGGGTACGACAATGCTACCCGGCACATCCATCGGCCGCTCGGATAAAAAGATTTTAGAGGCATCGGGCACATCAATCAGGCCTTCGTTTCTCATCTCAAACAAACCGATTTCATTGGTGCTGCCAAAACGGTTTTTCACCGCCCGCAGCACCCGGTACTGAGCGTTGCGGTCTCCTTCAAAATACAGTACGGTGTCCACAATATGCTCCAGTGTCCGCGGTCCGGCCATGGTCCCGTCTTTCAAGACATGACCCACCAAAAAAACAGCCACTGAATGCAGTTTGGCCAGCCTTAGCAATTGGGCGGCACATTCCCGCACCTGGCTGATGCTGCCTGGCGCACTTTGGATATCCGGCCGGCATACCGTTTGGATCGAATCAATAACCAATAAGCTGGGTTTGAGCTTCAGCACCTGCTGCTCAATCAATTCCAGATTGGTTTCACTTAACACATATAATGTATTCTCGATAGCGCTCAGCCGGTTGGCCCTAAGCCGCACCTGGCGGGTACTTTCCTCACCGGTTACATATAAAACAGGACTACCATGCTCGGCTACCCTGGCACACACCTTTATGGTCAGGCTGGATTTACCGATGCCAGGGTCCCCGACAATCAAGCTGAGTGAGCCTGGCAGCACACCACCGCCCAAAACCCGGTCCAATTCCAGTGAGCCGGTTTTAAACCGCGGCGCCTCGTCAATATCCACTTCGGCAATCGGAATAGCCGCCTGCCCGCTGGACAATCCCATAACCAAGCCGCCCTGATCGGTCGTATGGGCGGCCACCGGTTCCTCCACCATGGTATTCCAGGCGCCGCAGCCCGGACAGCGTCCCAGCCATTTGGAAGCTTCCGTACCGCACTCCTGACAGAAAAAAGCGGTTTTTCGTTTATTTATTTTAGACATATGCTACGCTCCCTGCGCGGATTATTAAAAAAGCACTTTGAAAAACTTACGTTCTCCAAAGTGCTTTTCGTGATATTTTCTGGTTATTCCTGCCGAAATCACAATTTGTCGAAAAAATCTCTTACTTACCTTTTGCTGAAAGCAAGCCGATGATTATCGTCAACATCTACCAGAATTGTATCCCCGGCTTTCACTTCCTGCCGGAGCATCCGTTCGGCAATTTCATCTTCCACCATTTTCTGAATGGCCCGGCGCAAAGGACGGGCACCATAATCATGATCACTGCCCGCCTTGAGCAGCTCCTTTTTAGCCCGTTCGGTCACGTCCAGCTTAAGCTCGTTATCTTTCAGACGCTTTGCCATATCGTGCAGCATAATATCAACAATCCGGATTAATTCCTGATCTGTTAAGCTGCTGAACACCAGAATTTCATCAATCCGGTTGATAAACTCCGGACGGAACACCCGTTTAGCTTCTTCCAGAACTCTGGCCTTGGCCTTTTCCTCGGCATCGTCGTCCCTGCCAGTGGTGACAAAGCCCAGCGGGGCAGATTCCTTTTTCAAATGCTTCGCTCCCAGGTTGGAGGTCATGATAATCACGGTGTTTTTAAAATCCACCTTCCGTCCCTGGCTGTCGGTCAGATGCCCATCCTCCAGCACCTGCAGCAGCATATTGAACACATCATAATGGGCCTTTTCAATTTCATCCAGCAGCACCACGCTATAGGGTTTGCGGCGGACGGCATCGGTCAGTTGGCCGCCTTCTTCATAGCCGACATAGCCGGGCGGTGCGCCTACCAGGCGGGACACGGTGTGCTTTTCCATATATTCCGACATATCCAGACGGATCATGGCATTTTCATCGCCGAAAATCGCTTCCGCTAAAGCCCGGGCCAGTTCGGTTTTACCAACGCCGGTGGGCCCCAGGAAGATAAAAGAACCGATCGGGCGTTTAGGATCCTTTAATCCGGCACGAGCCCGGCGGATAGCCCGGGCCACTGCCTGAACAGCCGTCTGCTGACCAATTACCCGGCCGTGCAGCACCGACTCCAACTGCAGAAGCCGCTCCGATTCTTCTTGAGCCAGTTTTTTGACAGGCACACCTGTCCAGGTGGCCACCACATGGGCAATATCATCGGCCGTCACAACAATCCGTTCACTGCCCCGCTGCTTCCAGGCCTTTTGCTTTTCCTCCAGTGATGCCCGCAGACGCTGCTCCTCATCGCGCAATTTAGCAGCCTGTTCAAATTCCTGGGCCGCAATGGCCGCCTCTTTTTCCGCCTGCAGCTTTTCCAGGGCCTTTTCAATTCCTTTTACGTCAGGTGGCATTGAGGCCGCTTGCAGTCGCACTCTTGACGCAGCCTCATCCATCAAATCAATGGCCTTGTCCGGCAGGAAGCGGTCGGCAATATAGCGATGAGACAGATTGACCGCCGCCGCAATGGCTTCATCGGTAATCTGGGCCCGGTGAAAGGCCTCATACTTATCCCTGATGCCTGAGAGGATTCTAATAGCATCCTCCACGTTAGGTTCTCCTACCATGATGGGCTGGAAGCGGCGTTCCAAGGCTGCATCCTTTTCAATATGCTTCTTATATTCATCCAGCGTAGTGGCGCCAATAGCTTGCAATTCCCCTCTGGCCAGGGCCGGCTTTAAAATATTGGCGGCATCAATAGCTCCCTCGGCCGCTCCGGCACCAATCAGGGTATGCAGCTCATCAATAAACAGGATGATGTCGCCGTGGGCACGAATTTCTTCCATGACCTTTTTCAGCCGCTCTTCAAACTCACCCCGGTATTTCGAACCGGCTACCATGGAAGCGATACTAAGGGATACGACCCGTTTATCCCTTAGTATTTCCGGTACCCGCCCTTCGACAATACGTTGGGCCAGCCCTTCGGCAATGGCTGTCTTGCCAACGCCGGGTTCACCGATGAGCACAGGATTATTTTTGGTACGCCGGCTTAAAATCTGGATAACCCGTTCGATTTCCTGCTCCCGTCCGATGACCGGATCAATTTTCCCTTCCTGAGCCAGTTTATTTAAATCACGGCCAAATTCATTCAACGAAGGAGTAGGTGTTTGATTAGCGGCCGGACCGGCCGTATAGCCCTGTCCCGGTTGCGCCGCCTGACCGGTAGCGGCATTGCCGCCTAATAACTCCATGGTACGCTGCCTTACCAGATTGAGATTGACATGCAGGCTGGCCAACACCTGTGCGGCCACGCCTTCCCCTTCCCGAATCAGGCCCAGCAAAATGTGTTCGGTCCCGACATAGCTATGTCCTAACTGAACGGCTTCATCCACCGCCAGTTCCAGCGCCTTTTTTATCCGCGGTGTATAGGCAATCTCCGTAGCCCCTTCGCCGCGGCCAATAATTGCCTCTACCTGTTTTCTCACCGTATCCAGGTTTATGTTGAGCGAGGACAGTGCTTTTGCCGCCACGCCTTCTCCTTCATGAATGAGCCCCAGCAGCAAGTGCTCGGTGCCAATATAGTTATGCCCCAGCCGAATAGCTTCCTGCTGCGCCAAATTCAATACCCGCTGGGCCCGTTCCGTAAATCTATCAAACATATTTATCCACCTCTCTCAAACGTTTTCTTATAATTTTGGCCCGTAGTTGATCGCGATGCTCACTGTGAAGGCCTCTATTCATGGCCAACTTCTGCAAAAAGTTAGGCCGCGTAGTTACCAGTAGCTCATTAAAGATATTATCCGGAACATCGGTTACAATACCCATATCAATTCCCAGCCGCACCTCGCTCAACATAGTCAGCGCCTCCTGTCCGGTTATGCTGCGGGCATAACGCAAAATACCAAAGGACCGCCAGATCCGGTCGGACAAAGTATCCTTGGATTCCGCTAACAGGAGCTGCCGGGCTTTTCGCTCCTGCTCAACAATTTGGCGTACCACGCTATTTAGATTGTCAATAATTTCATTCTCCGTATACCCTAAAGTCAATTGATTGGAAATCTGAAACACATTGCCAACGGCCTCTGTTCCTTCGCCGTAAAAGCCGCGTACCGCCAGTCCAATCTGCGTGGCGGCTCCAATAACCCGGTTGATTTGCCGCGTAATTACCAGGACCGGAAGATGAAGCATTACCGAAGCTCTGAGGCCTGTTCCCAGATTAGTCGGACAGGCCGTCAGATAGCCCATTTGCTCATTAAACCCGAAGCTGTGCTTTGCCTCCAGACTGTCATCCACCCGGTTTGCCAGTTCCAAGGCTTCCCTTAGTTCCAGGCCTGCCGTCATACACTGAATACGTAAGTGATCTTCCTCGTTAATCATAATACTTACGGAAGCGTCTTCCGCTGCCAAGAGTGCTCTGTGCTGTACCTCCTGCACATGCTGGGGACTGATAATATGTTTCTCCACCAAAACATACCGATCGAGCGGCGAAAGTTCCTCCATATCGGCATAAATATACTCGTGTTGGGTTGCTTTCTTTAAATCCTCCATCGACCCGGCAATTTCCTTGGCCACGACAGCCAAATCCTCATCACTGGCCCGGTTCGGAAAGGGGATGCCCTCCAGATTACGGGCCAGGCGTACCCGGCTGGAAAGAACAATATCCGCTTCCTTGCCGCCCCCCAACATCCAGGGATTCATTGATTCGTTCAGCAAGCTTTCTATTGACATATTTCTTTCCCTCCCCTATTCCTGCTCTTTGCTATGTTCACTAATCATCTTTTCAATACTTCTCACTTCATCGCGCACCTTGGCCGCCAGTTCATATTCCTCCCGGCTGATATGCCGCTCCAATTCTTGCTTCAGGCGTTTTAGCCGCTGCTTGGTTTCCAAAAGGCCACCCGTCCGTCGCGGCACCTTTCCAGTATGAGCACTGGACCCATGAATGCGCCTGAGTAGCGGTTCCAGTCTTTCGCCAAAGATCGAATAACAAACACTGCAGCCGATTTTTCCGCTGCGGCTGAATTCACTGTAGGTCATGCCGCAATTGCTGCAGGCTATCTCGGTCTTAGCCTGTGGTGCCTCAACAAAGCCGTAATTAAACATTCCTTTCAGAAAATCCTGAACCGAAAACTTATTATCCACCGAAAAGCCAGCCAAGCTCATTTCGCCCGATTCCTGGGCACATTCATTGCATAAATGGCTTTCTACCTTGCTGTTATTAATGATTTTAGTAATGTGTACCGTTGCCGAGCGCTTTTTGCAGTTATCACATAACATGAACCGTTCCCCCCTATGAATACTCCCTAGAAAACCGCTGATTTAATATCAGTGATTTCCCAGTGTTATAAAAATCATCCGTAATAACGGAACCCGCCGATCCGGCACAACAAAATCGTACAGCATAGCACAGTACTGCGTAATCAGGGCCGCCTCCCTGGCGCTTATCAGATTGTGGGACTGCCAATATTCCACAATCGCTAAAATATCGTCCAGCGGCGTATCCTCATCAATTTCAGCAGCTACCTTTTCATAAAGAGTGGTCGGGGCAACAAGCCGGGCAATACGGATAAAGCCGCCCAGACCACGCCGTGATTCGACGATAAACCCCTTTTCCGTGGTGAAACGCGTACTCAGTACATAACTGATCTGCGAGGGGGCACATTCTATTTCATCAGCAAGTTCGTTACGTTTCAAAATCACAATATCACTGTTTTCTGCCGATAAGCGGCGCAAAATAAATTGCTCAATGATATCAGCCAGATTGCTCAAAAGCTTCCCCTCCTTACTTCAGCTTTTTTGACTATTTGACTTTATTATATTTGACTATTTGACTTTTTGCAATAGCCCTTACTACTTTATATATCCATTTTATAGTAAAATTACAACCACTACGCCCCGCTTTCCTGCTTTTGCTATTATTTTCATCCCGCTGTAATGCCCGGCTGGTTTGCAGAAGCATCTAACGGCATACACCTGCTGCTATGCTAAGGTTCAGACATAACAAAAGGATGGTGCCCATAACACCATCCTTTTGTTCCATATGCTACTCCTAAGTCTTAGAAAACCTGAACGACTAAGAATTTCAGATATTCCGTTTCCGCCGCCGACGGTAATATCGGATGATCTTTCGCCTGCGTCCGGTATTCGACCTGGCGGATGACACGTCTGGCATCCCTGGCCGCATCGGCCACAATCGCCTGGAAAAGGTCGCGGCCCATATGGAAGGAGCAGGAACAGGTAACCAGGAAGCCACCGGGGCGTACCATCTTTAACCCCCGCAAATTAATTTCCTTATAGCCCCGTGCCGCGCCTTCCAGCGCATGGCGGCTTTTGGTAAAGGCCGGCGGGTCCAGAATAACCACATCAAATTGCCGCTGTTCCTCCGCCATAGACCGCAGCGCGTCAAAAGCATTAGCCACTTGAAAATCGCAAACCGCTGCTACTCCGTTTAGTTCGGCATTTTTCCTGGCCAATTCAATGGCCTCGGCCGATATGTCAATCGAGGTAATTTTCTTCGCCCCATACAACGCGGCATGAACAGCAAATGAACCGGTATGACAGAAGCAGTCGAGAACCTCCGCACCGCGGATAAAAGGCTTTAAAAACATCCGGTTTTCTCGCTGATCGTAGAAAAATCCTGTTTTCTGCCCTTCTTTAATATCGGCATAAAAGGGTATGCCATTTTCCAGTACTTTAATCTCTGTCGGAAAGTCGCCTTTTAAATAGCCCTTTACCTCCGGCAGCCCTTCCAACCGGCGAACCGGCACATCATTGCGTTCGTAAATCCCCTCCGGCTGAAACAGCTCCTCCAGCACCGAGACAATCGTAGCTTTATGTACATCAATGCCTAAGGCCAGCGTCTGAATGACCATATAGGGACCGAATTTATCGACAATAAGCGCCGGCAGAAAATCGGCCTCGCCATACACCAGGCGGCAATATTCCGGCTCGCTGATAAAAGTCTGACGGTATTTCCATGCCGTCTGAATACGTTTTTTGAAAAACTCCCGGTCAATCGGTTCCTGTTCCCGGCTGAGAAGCCGGACAATAATCTGGGACCGGGGATTGATATAGCCGCGGCCAATAAATTTTTGTCGGAAATTATAGACATCAACAATATCGCCCGGCTCAAATTCACCGTCAATATAGTCAAGTTCACTTTGGTACACCCACGGATGACCACTTTCCACCCTGTGTTGCGCGCCCTTTCGCAAAAATACGCTCGTAGTAACCTGCATTGCTTCTATTTTCCTCATTTCCTTTTTGTTTTCCACCATTGATAAATCAGATATAATGCCGCCAGACTCATAAGTCCATAATTAACCCATTTAAATTCTCTAGCAAAATATTGCATTTCCCAGTACGATACCGGACTGTGTACTGCTGCCATAGATAAAGGATACAAATAAAAATTAGCATGGGCGGCATGGGTAAGGGAATCGATTAATACATGAGTCCCCCAGCCAATTACAAAAGCCTGAGCGTGACGAAGCACGGGCAAAAAGGTTAACGCCAGGCCGATCCCCCAAATAACCACTGAGTGAAAAAAAAGATCAATTTTAACTACCCATGGATATAAAGGAAGCAGCGACATCATCATTGTCGGGTCCATATTAGTCAGCTCATTCCACTGTATCTGCCGGTTATACAGCAGAGCCACGATCAACCCCACATACACATAATCAGGCAGCATAGACCCCAGAACATATTGCCACACTTTGGCCTGCTTCCGGGTAAAAAAATATATCCAAAAACCATGATGTAATGTAAACATAGTACCTTCTTTTTTCTGCACTGTTTGCTTAGTGCTAGTGTAGTAACAAGTTCCCTTTTCAGCCAAATGACCTGCCTGAATTTCCATTTGCTATGTTAGCCTCAATTGACGTAGGAACTATACGCCTCATTGCTTCGCCCAGCTAGATGAGAATTCTTTCTGCGTCCTTTGATAATATAGGAACCTGTCGCTACATTAGTTTGGCACATATGTCCTGTGGCTATGTATCTGCCTTGCCGTAACGGATAAAATGGGCGTGCTAATCAAGCCCATCATCAGGCTTAGGAAATCGCTGATGTAATTGAGCCCTTCAGCATGTCGAGAGACCCTTTCATTGGGCAAGCAGTAAAACCGAAAGAATAGTCTCGCTATTTCAAGGTCTTACTGCACAGCCAGGCGGAAAAAGCTCTGTTAAGACGCGCAGTACCAATTAATCAGTAGTTCCTTGCTCTTCCTTTATTTATAGTTTAATTTTGGCAGCATCGGTCAGTACCTGGCGGGCCTGTGTAATAATATCTTCTATAATCGCTTTCACAGGGTCAATCTTTTTTAACGGCAGCAGACTTTGGCCGGCCTGTACCATGCCATTTACCACATCGCCGTCGATAGCAGCTTTCCGGTTAGTTCCGGCCGCCAGCTTTTCCAGCTCTTCCTTGGAGGCACCGCCGCCATATTCCAGAGCCAGGAACTTATCGGTAAACGGATTCTTAACGCCCCGGACAGCATGGCCCATAGTCAGCCCGGTTACAACTGTATCGGTATCAATTGCTTCAATTAACTTTTGCTTTACGTTGCCATGGACGGCACACTCTTCCGAAACCAAAAACCGGGTTCCCATCTGCACACCGGCAGCCCCCATCAGCAAAGCCGCTGCCAAACCACGTCCATCAGCAAAACCGCCAGCTACAATGACAGGAAGCTTAACTAAGGGCAGAACCTGCGTCATCAGTGCCATCGTAGTCAGCACACCAATATGGCCGCCAGCCTCCATGCCTTCGATAACAATCGCATCGGCACCTTTCTCCTGGACCCGTAAAGCAAGCTTAACATTAGGCACGACCGGAATGATTTTAACTCCTGCCTGCTTTAACTTTTCAAAAAAAGGAACCGGATTGCCTGCCCCTAAAGTAACAAACGCTACTTTTTCCTCGCAAATGATATCAATGATTTCTTCCTTATTAGGAGCCATAAGTTGCACATTGACCCCAAAGGCCTTGTCCGTTAAGGTCTTGGCTAGACGAATCTGCTCCCGGACCCAGGACGCATCCCGGCCACCGGTAGCAATGATACCGGCACCACCGGCATTAGAAACGGCCGCTGCCAAACGGTGCTCCGAGACCCAGGCCATTCCGCCCTGAATAATGGGATATTTAATACCTAACAACGCTGTTATTGTATTGGTCATTATAATTCTCCTTATTATAAAGTTTACTATGTTATGAAGAAAATTTTACTATATATAGCAATATTCTTGCAAGAAATTTTAAAACCATCGCGAATAAGAATAACTATAGGCGGTATGTTTATACTTTGGATATAGCGGCAGCTTTGACCGGATCCAAACTTTGGCTATCTTGCAAATCCCCATCACCTTGCCTACGCTGATATACGAGGCTTTTCCGGTTTTCAATCCCCAAAGCCCCGCAATTTAACTTCAAATCTCACTTCGCTTATGCTCTAAAGTGTGTCTTTAATCTATATGTGTCGTACCTCATTAAATTTTGTTGAAATAATTCGCTATTACAGCAAAATTCGCGTGCCTTTTAGGGTATAATTCGCCTGGCGCAACCCGCCATGGATCATCCTGTTGATTACAAGGCACGTTCTAACTCCGTTTACTCTGTAAGTGAAAAAATAGGCACAATCGTACACCGCCTCTCCTTTCTAAAATACCCCCTTTACAATCCCAGGCAGGACACTTATAATCAAAAGTTGTAGAATAAAGATATAAAACAGCGCAATCGTAATTATATCGCGAAAAATCCCGCTTTTCGCCAAATACTTCCTATATTTTACCCATTTTGAGTTTCTATAGTCATATCTAATACATCCAAAGGAGCGATATTCATCGTGAAATTAATTGGCAAGCACGTAACCATTGATATGTATGGTTGCAACTTTGATAAGCTAAACAACATGGATTTCATTAGAGACACCATATATAGTGCCGTTACCGAGGCTAATATGACCGTAATCAATTTTACTTCTCATAGGTTCGAGCCGCAGGGTCTGTCAATGATGGTCCTGCTCGCCAGAGGCCACATGAGTGTTCATAGCTATCCTGAGCTAGGCTATGCCGCGATTGATATTATGACCTGCGAAGAACAAAGTAGCCCCAACAACGCAATTGCCGTATTAAGAGAACGGCTTAAGCCGGAAAAAACCAGAACTACCCATATAAAGCGGGGCGATTTTGGTTCAGAACGCGACATGAAACCCAAAGTAAAAGTTAGCATCACCCCGTTGCGCCGCGTACGTGACACAGGTGCTAAAGTATTACGTTTATTGTCGCGGCCTAAATAATTATTACGTTGCTCAAGGCACTCCTTGCGAGTGCCTTTTTATTTTTCTTGCTGCTTTAGCCTAAATGTAAGTCAGCGATAGCGTGAGCATTATTATAAAAGCCACTGCTTTGTCCTTGTGAAAACTATTTCAGATATTAAAATTCCTATAATAATGTAAAAAATGCAAAGCATGACTCCCACTAAAGGAGTTCACGCTTTGCATTATAAATGTATATAAAGTGGCGAGTTAAAACTTATAAGTCACTGTGGTACGGAAGGATTTTTTGCCGTTACCGTTATCAATTTGCTTACCATCACGCATAGCCAAACCTACGGTAGTATTGGGGTCAATCTTATGGTTAAAGGTATACCAATATCCCTTTTCATTGCCCCACCAAGTTGTCCATCCATTGATCGAAGCATTGGCTTCTATTTTATAGTTATAAAGGGATACCGAATTCACCCCATCAAAATTGTAAGCTACTCCCACTGAATAGGCGGTATTCTTCACTGCCGCATCGGACTTAGCGTAATCGGCATAGTATGAAGCCTTACCTTTGGTATAAGAACCGTCAATAGCCCCAAAATTAACGTCGCCAGTACTATCCGAATAGTCATACTTTGCAAAAGTAGCCCCTAAGGTTACATTTTTTGCCGGACTAAAACCGGCACGCAAAGCATAAATTTTGTTGTCATTACTGCCGGTGTTATCTTCTTGCAGGACAGCGGCAAACAAAGAAGTTTCCCCGGATTTGCCGGAAACCGTCAAACCATCTAAGAAATAGTTCTTCCCGATGTTGGCAGTGTTGTCGAATAAGATACCGGACCCAAGGAATAAATCCTGACGGCCAAGTTTATAGGAAAAGCCTCCATTTTTATAAATTAATCCAAACTGATCAATAGCCCCGGCAGATTTGCCTGCCCGGACAAAGTCCTTACCCACACTCTCATTAGTCAGACTTTCTGCACCAAAGCGGGCAAATACAGTAACGTTATTATTAACCATGGTTTTAGCATTTAACCGGAATACATACTTTGTGCCATCTCGGTCTACATTACTCATTTTTTCCTGACGATTTTCAATAACAACATTTCCGGAAAGCTCCACCGGGTTAGCAAAAACAGTACCACCAGATAGTGTAACCATCGTTAAGACCGCCGCCGCAAGTAACCTTTTTCTCATACTTTTGTCCCCTTTTCATCGATATTATTATGATAGCATTAGAGATATGTTAAATTATCGCATTATATAGAATATTTAGATATCAGTGATTATCTGATTTTCTTGTCGGAAAATCGAGTATGTTTATTGTAGGAGTAATTGGAAATATGGGCACCAATTATACATAAGTAATATCAAGGCTTAATGAGCGGTAACTGCACTCATTTTCTTGAACACTAAACCGCTATCAGTTAGGCCCTTCCACTACCTCGTTACCCATATATTTAGAAGTATAAGGAGGATACTCTCGGAACTGAGGCATCTAGTTCTAATAAGCCAAGCCCTCTCAAATCATCCGCTTCCTCCTTTTTATGAAAGAGGTTAACTCATATCGTCCTATTTTCTTTTGCCATTACTGCAAAAGAAACAAAAAATCTAGGCCTACACTCCAAAAGACTTGAAAAAAAGGAGCACCTTCCTAAAAATCCGAAACTCGCTTCGCTCAAACACACGGATTTTCTTAACGGAAGATGCTCCTTTTTCATCCTACGGACCGTCTTTTTCCGTAAAGGCCGCCGGGAACGGCTCAAGAGGATAGGTTTTCAGCTAAATAAATAAAACCATTCTACAAAGCGCTAAAAAATTCTGATCAACTACTGCCACCCGGCGGGGGTTGTATTTTAACATAAGCGTAAGTCAGCGACAGCGCTCCCGCATTGTTATGATACAATCCTCACTGCCATCTTAATGTGTTACCCCTTTCAGGGCATAACAAAAAACACCCACAAATGTGAGTGTCTTTCTCTTAACCAGCAACTATCTATCCTCCCGGGCCGTTTCCAGCCAAGTCTTCCGTTTAAACCGGCAGCCACTGGCTTATTTCACTTTCCTTACTAAAGAAGATAACTTTTCTACCAGCCATACACAGGAATGAATCAAAGGTACGTCAGTACCTTCCTTGACGTATGTGAGCTTCTTCAGCTTATCGGCATAACAAAAAACACC
>NZ_FQZD01000038.1 GCF_900141835.1 Propionispora hippei DSM 15287
ACATCAATTCCTACTGCGTTCATAAAGTACACTCCCATTACAGATTTGCAATTGGCGGCCCAGTCTTCTATCGTTGCCGATTCTGTCTGTTTGGTGACACGGACGCACTGGTGAACAGTGGTTCTACCTGCATAAATCGAACGCTGTGAACGAGAGGCTGGCTGACTGGCTTATAACCGGACGTGGTTAGTCCTTGGAGTGATACGTCGGCCTACTGCTCTCTCATTCTAACAGCTTAGGCAACAATGCGGTGAATAACATGGATGTCCATGTTTTGAACCGTAAATATATAGTAACAGGAGTGAGAAAAAAGGCAATGGCCACAAGAAGAGAACCGCGATTTAAACTATGCCGCAAACTGGGTGTCAATATTTACGGCCATCCCAAAGCACTGAGCCGGTTGACAAAGGATGGGGCAAGAAACCGGAAAAAGACCTCGGAATATGGATTGCAGTTATTGGAAAAACAAAAGTTAAAGGCTTATTATGGTTTGCTGGAAAAGCAGTTTTCCCGCTATGTGGAAAAAGCGAAAAAGGGAAAAGACATTACCGGTGTCGCTTTGCTGCGGCTCTTAGAGACCAGATTGGATAATCTGGTATACCGGATCGGCTTTGCCAATTCGATACGGCAAGCGCGGCAAATGGTTACCCATGGACATATTACACTGAACGGCAGCAAGGTTAATATTCCGTCCTGCCATGTTAAGATTGGTGACTGCGTTGCCTTGCGGGAAAAGTCCCGGGAGAATGAGATGTTTGCCGGCAATTTTCTGGAACTGAAGTCTTTTGAGGTTCCTTATATCCAAAAAGACTTTACGGCATTTAGCGGAACGTTAACCCGCCTGCCTGAACGGGAAGAAATTCCTATTGAAGTCAATGAAATCCTGGTTGTTGAGTTTTACTCGAAATAAGCCGGGAATTCCCCGCTTGTTTTCAAAGGAGGTTGGCTTATGTGCAAATATGACAGTCATCACTTTTGGGAAGGAGCTCTGGCTCAAAAGAGAGATCTTTGGCAGAGTAATGTCGGTAGCTTGGACTCAGCCGATGCGGCTGTTTTTATTAACACAACCATCCTTGACTATGGGAGAAACCGGCTGGATAATAACTGGGCCTGTTATTCCGATATAAAGTCTTTGCTCGGTTTTGTTCAGTATGTCTATCTGCCGCTGGCTTTTTATTATGTGATACATCAGAATGAGGAAGAACTGCTGATTCCCATGTGTTCAACGAAGGAGCTGGTGGAGCAGATCCGCCAGTCCGGTTCGGCTCATGCGGCGGTGATGGAAAGAACGCTGGATACTCTTAGCCTGTTATGGGAATTGGATGATGAAAGCTGCCTGACTGAACTGCGGCGGTTTTGCATCGGCCATAATGAGTATTGGAAGCGAACCGGTGTAATTTTGCATATCGGCATTTATGCCGATACTTATGAAATTGCCCGGGATATTATGACGATCAGCGAATTTCCGGAAGTGGTGGAAGAGGACATTGGACTGACTGGTGAGCAGTTGCTGACCATGTGCCGCCATTTTTATGAAGATGCCCTGATGCGCCGTAATTTTGTAAAAATATTAAATAACCGGATTGGCTGCCTTATCTAAATAGGTGCTGTTTGTCCGGTTGCGCCAGACAGGAAGGTCTTGCTTTATAGTGATAATGATTATTATTATAAAAACATTCAATAATGGTCAGGAGGAGCGCGCATGTCGATTTGGAGTAAAGCTGATTTTCAGCAAGTAAAAATAACGGTACAGGGCGATGTCCTGGCGGAGCATCTGGAACTGTTAGAGAACTACCTTTTAGACAGGCTGCACTATGGCTACCGGCGTATTTTTTTGGATATGAATGCCGTGCGGTCTTTCCATCCGGCCTTAATTCAGTTGTTGGTCTATATCCGGCGTCAGTTTGACAAACAGGGCGGTAAACTTTCCATTGACTACCGTGACGGCATAATTGGAGAGTGGAATTAGTGCCTTGTCAGTCTTGAAACGGCAGAAGTATGCCAGAGAAGGTACTGGCGAGAAGGGCTATCGTGAAAAGCGTACATAAAAATAAGAATACTTAAGGAGGCGTTTCTAATGAAGCAAGTTACAGTCGTTTACTGGAGTGGAACAGGCAATACCGAATTGATGGCGAAAGCGGTCGCCGAAGGAGCGAAAGGGGCAGGCGCTACCGTGAAGCTGCTTTCGGTGGAGGACGCGTCGCCGGAAGAGGTGCTCGCTGCCGATGCCATCGCATTAGGTTGCCCGGCGATGGGTGACGAGGTGCTGGAGGAAAGCTTTATGGATCCCTTTGTGGAGGCGTTGGAAGGTCAGGGGATAGAGGGAACCGCCCTGGCTCTCTTCGGTTCTTATGACTGGGGTGATGGCCGTTGGATGCGGGAATGGGAGGAGCGGCTCTCGGAGCATAAGGCCAAAGTCGTGGGAACGTTAATTATTCATAATACGCCGGACGAAGAAGGTTTGGTCGAGTGCCGGACCCTGGGCGAAAAGCTGGCTGCCCAGTAAGTTATTTTCCGGATAAATAAGTAATCAGGGATAGGGGAAGGTTATGATGCCGCAAAATGTAATACAAGAGGAGACAACTGCCATAGCCGGGCAAAACCAGTCTAAAAAAGACCGGTTCTTGCGCTGGCTGGCAGTTGAACTGGCACCCACTTTATGTGGCAGTAAGCCGTCGACCATTTTATCACTGATTAATACAAAATCACAGCAAGCTCTTTTGCTTTGGCGGGAATACGGCAAAGCCGTTTTTTGTGACGCCGGCGTCCGGACGTTGTCGTTGCGCAGCTTTGCCGATCGGGAATGCGTGCTCTTCTATCGGTCCGATACGTTGCTGTGGTGCATAAACCGGCCTGCTTACCGGGCCTTTCTGGAAAACCTGGGCTATCCCGTGACGCAGGGAAGTGAGGCTTGCCTGGCGGTGCTTAAAGAGCGTTTTCGCCAGTGCTGTCCGCATGAAATCGGTGTTTTTTTGGGGATTCCCCTTAAAGATGTGCTGGGCTTTATGGGGATGATCTCATTAAGAGAAACCTGCCGCCGGGATTGGTGCATTTATGGCAATCCGGAGGAATCTATTGCTGTTATTGAGCGCTTTGCCCAGGATCGTACCCATGTGGAACGGCTGCTGGCGATCGGTTTTTGTCCGCAGGAGATTATCTGCCGGGGAAAAGAGCGTTTGTCCTATACGGCATAATATCAGGTATTGCTGCAAGGTCAGCCGGCCCGGTAGGGGACGGCCGTTTTATATGATCGAAAATATTAATCCGGCTAAAGCGTGTAATTAACGAAATATGCATAAAAAGCACCGTCAGGCAACGTTTCGGACAGGCTGAAAACATATTCTAAATAAACAGCAAGGCTCTTGTTTTTCTCATAGAAGAAGACAAGAGCCTTGCTGTTTTTATACGTATAAAAATAAGAAGTCGTTTGGTTAACCGTTTACCGCACCTTGCTGTTTTTCAGCAATCAAATCTTCCAGACGTTCTTTTTGCCGCAGTAATTCTTCCAAGGGAGGTTCCGCCGGAACGCTTCCCGGTTGAATGGGCAGCAGAGGAGTAGCACTGCGGGCTGCTTGTTCGCTCATCAGTTTGTAGCCGAAAGCCCCGGCGATGGTGCCAACAACCAGACCAATCCAAAAATCGCTTCTTGTAAACATTCGTTTCACCCCCTTTCTTAGAAACCACTGATTTATTCGCACTGCACGATCTGACGAATCCTTCTCTACCGGGCCGCGTCAGCAAAACCTTAAAATAGCTAGGCTTTCTTTTGGTTTTACTTTCTAGCCGGACGAAAGAATCTCTCGCCATGCCGACAGATCACAAAATCAACGATTCCCTAAGCAAGTGCTTTTTTATTGGGAGTTCTTCTTTGGCAGCAACAGTCTGGCGCTGTTAAGAACGACGCCAATGGTAGCGGCGTTGTGAATCAGGGCGGAAACCATCGGATTAGTACGCCCGACTGCACCGAGCAGCATGGCTGCCGTATTTACGGCAATAGTAGCGGAAAAGTTTTGCCGGACAATATTCATCGTCGTTTTGCCAAGTGAGACCACTTCGGAGAGCACCAGGGGATCTTCGGAGTTGATGGTAATGGCGGCGGATTCCACGGCAATATCGGTACGCCGGCCGCCCATGGCTACGCCTACATCGGCAAACGCCAAGGCCGGTGCGTCGTTAATGCCGTCACCAATCATCAGAACTTGTGATCGTCGCTGCATACGGGTCACCAGTGTGGCCTTATCTTCCGGCAGGACACCGGCATGGTAGGCATCCAAATCTAAGGTGGAAGCTACATGTTTGGCCACTGCCTCGGTATCGCCGGTAATCATCACAACCTCATCGACGCCGCGGCGCCTGAGCTGATTGATTGTTTTCTTCCAGGTAGGGCGGATGGGATCGCTGACAATGAGCAAGCCCAATAGCTCCTGTTCCCGGGCGACAAAGATCAGATTATAACCGTGGTCGGCTGCGAAATCGTAGTCGAGAACTGTCATCGTCACGTCGTTTTCCTTCATGAAACGGAGGCTGCCTACCAGTATCTGTCCGCCGCAGAATTCTTTGAAATCAGGGATTTCCGCCCGGATGCCGTGGCCGACAATTGTTTCGGTATGTTTATGAGGCGGTATATCCCAGCCCTTATCGGAAACATATTCTAGGATGGCGGAAGCCAACGGATGGGCGGAATGATATTCAGCGGAAGCAGCCAGTAACAATAGCTCCTCTTCCGGTACTTGATCGGCTGTTTGAATGGCGATAATTTGAGGTTTGCCTACCGTAATAGTGCCTGTTTTATCGAGGACGACTGTATCGATACTTGCCAGAGCTTCGATATAGTTGCCGCCCTTGACGAGGACTCCGCGGCTGGCTGCTTGTCCAATCGCCGCCGAAATAGCAGTGGCGGTGGAAAGTTTTAAACCGCAGGAAAAATCGATAAACAGCATATTCAGGACGCGCTGCCAGTCCTTGGTAATACCGTAGACGAGACCGGCGGCAATAAAGGATATCGGCACCAGCATATTGGACATACGGTCGGCGAAGTTCTGGACCGGAGCCCGGCGTGTCTGCGCCTCCTCAACCATGTGGACGATACGGGCCAAAGCGGTATCGTCGCCGACCTTTTCGACCAGTATCATCAGATAACCGTTTTGCAGAACGGTTCCCGCATATACATAATCACCGATAGTTTTTTCAGCCGGGACATATTCACCGGTGATGGAAGATTGATCCACGGCGGCGGCTCCGGCGATAACTTTGCCGTCTACGCATATTTTCTCACCCAAATGAACGCTGACCCGGTCCCCGGCTTTAATGCTGTCCAGGCTGACCTTGATTTCGTGACCATCTGCTTCGGCTTTCCAGACAAACTGCTGGTCCAGATGCAAAAGCTGCGAAATATGCTTACGGGCCCGCTCGGCCGTATAAGTGGTCAGCATCTCGGCAAGATTGGACAGGGAAAGCAAGGTTAAGCTGGATTCCGGTTTGCCACCGATAATAGAAGCAAAAACAGCCGTTGTAGTCAGCGTGTCGGCGTTCGGCTGGCGATCAACGGCTAAACTACGGACGCCGCTCACAATAAATTTGCGGGCGGCAAACAGAACATAGGCGCTCCGGGCGAGCTGCAAGGTGGAAAATAAGCCGGGAGAGGTCATGCGAAGTAACTGAAAGCCGACTAAGCCGATGCCGGAGAATATGGCATCGCGGCGGTATTCGGCAAATTCCTCGTTCGGGTCATACTGCGGAGCGGGCCGTGGTGCCGGCTTGCTGGACAGGACACGGTTCAATACCTGCTGCAATTGTTGAAACGGCAATGTGCCCGTATAATGAATGATCAGCTTTCCGGTATGGTCGGTATAGGCGCTGGCTATGGCGGGCAACTGACGGATGGTTGCCTCCAAGAGGGCCGCATCACGTCCGGTTAGGCCGCCGCCTAAAGGAAGGGCCAGAGATTGGTAGACCATTAGTTTCGTCCTTTCATTAGAGAATAAGCCCACCAAAGAAGTTGATAGCCTGACGGACGGTAGGTGGCTGCTGCCCCAAGCTTCTGGCTGCCCCAGACAAGAAAAAACAAGGCCAGTACGGTCCTGATATCCAGTGTTTTTTTGCTGTGCTCCAGCAGGCGGTGGTTTAAGAGGCGGACCTTACGGCGAATGGTGTGGCCGACCTGTCCGTAAGCAGACTGTGATGAAGGCTGCTTTTGCACCTGATCGAGATAAGCTGTTAGCTGATCAATGACGGAGGAATCACAGGTGTGCTCAATCAGAATATTGCCGGTTTCGGCGGTAAACTCGATTTTTTTCAGTCCCGGTATGTAAGGTAAGGCTTGCTGCCAGGTTTGGATAAGAGCGGGGTTGTGAAGCAAAGCGCTGTGATGGTAACGCCGCCTTCCCGGTAAAGCATGAAGAAGCACAAAACCTTTGTCTTTAAGTAAAAGGTGTAAACGGCGTCCTGCGGAAATTCCCAGAGCTAAACCGGTGAAATATGTCATAGTTCCAACTACCTCCTGTAATGTGCCAAAGCAAACTGTTCCAGTTCCTGCAGAAAGGAGCTGCCCACTACTGCCTCGGGAGTATATTGCAGCAATATGGAGCCTGTGGCCGTACTGACCGAAAAGCCGGTCAGCTCCGGAACAGCCGTTAACAGGCGATTCAGTTCCGCGGCGACAGACTGGTTGTTCAGTAGATGCTTTGAGTAAAGGCGGATTCTGCCGGGAAGGTAGTGCTGAACCTGAAGAGATTGAAGAAATTGTGAATGCCGGCTTGTTTGCAGAGAATTTTTATATTTGGTTAACCAACCCATCGTTTCCTGCTCCTTTTTTAACATGCCTGAAAAGTGGTGACGGTGCTGCCAGGTATGGAACAGCGACAGCATGGCAAGACAAGAACCCAAGAGGATATGATAGCGCCTGCTGAACGGCAAAGAGGCGAGATTTCCTAGCAGGGATAGTAACAGGCCAGCATTGATTCGTTCCCGGTTGTTACTTAAAAGCACAAAACAGCCCCCTTTATATAAATGATAATGATAATTATTTTATATTGCTACTTAATTCTATCGGTGTTTGGTATGATTTGTCAATATATGAAAAAGCCTGTCCTCACTGAAATTTCCCGGAAATAAAATTCCTGAAAATTCCGGCGGGACAGGCAGCAGCAGGATTACGGCCTACCAGCAATAATAATATTCGGTCAAAAATAACAGAGCAAATAGTATGGCCAGCAGCAGTGCATCGCAAAGACAATCGTTTTTTGCCAATAACATAACTAAGGCCTCCTTATATTTATACAGCTTGCCTGAAACCTTCTTTATAAAACAATTTTGCAATATTAGGGCAAATGACATTTTTAGCAGTATATGTGGAATGTTGTATAAAGTGACAGAAACCCAAAAGAAATCACTTGTCAGACGCAAATAAACGGCAAATTACTCATTAAAATGAAATTATCAAAAAAGTTTTACTTTTTATAGTGTCTTGACAGATGCATAAAAATTATATATCATGTATGTGAAAATGATTATCAATATCTTGATTGCTTTATTGAAGTGCAGGAGGAAGAAAAGTGGAAAAAGTGAATGTGACTGTGGCTTTGGCCGGTAATCCTAACTGTGGTAAAACCACGATTTTTAATAATATTACCGGATCGCGCCAACATATCGGGAATTATCCCGGTGTGACAGTAGAACGACGGGAAGGGGTACGGCGGTTTTTGGACCGGGATTTGGTTATTGTCGATTTGCCTGGTACTTACAGTCTTACGGCCCATGCGTTGGACGAAGTGGTGGCGCGAAACGTTATTATTGATGAAAAACCGGACATTATCTTGAATGTAGTTGATGCATCCAACCTGGAAAGAAACCTGTACCTCACGGCACAATTATTAGAATTGGAACGGCCGATGGTTTTGGGCTTAAACATGACCGACGTGGCGCAAAGCATGGGACTGGAAATTCAGGACCAGGTGTTAAGTGAAAAACTGGGCGTAACCGTGGCGCGGATGATTGGTAACCGGAATCAGGGGACAGAAGACCTGCTGAAAGCGGTTGTCGAGATTGGGGCTGTCAAGCAGAACCGGCCATTTACTATTCATTACGGTACGCAGATTGAGGAAAAAATCAGTCAGATTGTCATAGCGTTGGAGCCAATTGTGGATGCCAAATACCCGGTTCGCTGGCTGGCAATTAAACTGCTTGAAAATGATGAAGACATTATTAATATAGTAAGCGGTGTAGCCGGCGGTGTGGCTGTTTGTTCCTCGGTTGGGCAAATCAGAGAAGAGCTTAAGGGCGTTTTGGGTGATGATCTGGAAATGATCATTGCCGAACTGCGTTACCGTTTTGCCGGAGAGCTATACCGGGCGGTTACGAAAGTGAAAGGGTCGAATCAACTGGATTCTTTCTCCGATAAAATCGATAAAATTCTTACTCATCGACTATTGGGCTTGCCGCTCTTTTTCGGTGTCATGTGGTTATTATTTAATTTTGTATTCTGGGTTGGCGGCTATCCACAGGGCTGGATTGAAAACGGTACGGCCTGGCTGGGGCAAGCCGTGGGCAGCCATATGGCGGACGGCGATTTGAAAGCCTTGATCCAGGATGGTATTATCGGTGGCGTGGGCGGTGTTATTACCTTCCTGCCCAATATATTGTTATTGTTTTTAGGGATTGCTCTTCTGGAAGATACCGGCTATATGACCAGAGCAGCTTTTGTTATGGATCGGGTCATGCGTGGCGTCGGTCTTCACGGCAAGTCCTTCATTCCGTTGCTGTTAGGCTTTGGATGCGGCGTGCCGGCTATTATGGGGGCCCGTACACTGGAAAACCCGCGGGACCGGATGGTGACCATCCTGATTTCACCGTTGATGAGCTGTAGTGCCCGTTTACCGGTGTATACACTTTTGATTGGTGCATTCTTTGCTAAAGACTATGCGGGAACGGTGCTGTTCTCCATCTATATTCTGGGGATTGTTCTCGCCGTGGTCATGGGCGTTATTTTCCGCAAATATCTCTTCGCCGGCGAACGGGAACCTTTTGTTATGGAAATGCCTCCTTACCATATGCCGACCCTCAAAGGGGTTGCCGTTCATATGTGGGAACGCAGTGTCCTATATTTGAAAAAAGCGGGTACCATTATTCTGGCTGTTTCAATTATTATCTGGTTTTTAAGCAATTATCCCAGTGAAGTTCCTTACAGCAAGGATTTTGATCAGGCTAAGGCACAGGTGGAAGAACAAGTCGAGGCGCAAATCGCCGAAACGATTTATCAGCCACTGGGTATTGAAAAATTAGAAGACAATCAGGAACTGGCCGATGCTGTACAGAAGATTGAAGAAGTAGAAAAACAGACCGAGGAGGCTACGGCTGACTTGGAAGAAGGCAGCCCGGAACTGGAAGCCCTGCAGCAGGAGAAAGAAGCCAAATTGGCTGAACTGGAAGCGCAGTCCCCTGATTTGTATCCGGTAGCACAGCAATACCATGAGTTTGATCAGCAGAAGCAGGAAGAACTGGATAAACTGGACAAGGAACAAACCGGGGAAAAACTGGCTCAAAGTTATGCAGGTCAACTGGGTAAAGCGATTGAACCGGTGATTAAGCCGCTGGGCTTTGACTGGAAAATCGGTGTTGGTCTTGTGGCTGGTTTTGCCGCAAAGGAAGTTGTGGTAAGTACGATGGGAACCATCTACAGTGTGGGTGGTGACGATAAGGATGCCGGAGCCTTGCAGGATGCCTTGCAGGCTGACCCGACCTTTAATCCGCTGGTGGCTTATGCGCTGATGGTATTTGTCTTGATTTATACGCCTTGTATCGCAGCTCTTTCGGTTATTAAGCGGGAAACCAACTCCTGGAAATGGATGATCTTCAGTGCCGTTTACTCCACAGTCCTGGCTTGGGTTGTGACGTTTGCGGTATATCATATCGGTTTGATGCTGGGGTATTAAGTAGATCAATAAGGGAGGGATTCGTCATGGAGACAATCATTTTGGCGCTTATCGGACTCGGGGCCGTCGGTTTTGTTGGCCGCAAGATATGGATGACTTTTCAGGGGAAAAGTTCCTGCGGCTGCGGCAGCAGCTCTTGCTCCGGTGAAAGCGCGGACAAAGGTTGTTCTTGTTGCCCCCCCAAATAGTGTGAGTATTCCCGGGCCGCGGCACGGGTGTTGTTCAGGGGAGGCATCCTTTTTGGTAAGCAGACTTCGTTTGATGTTTTTACTGGCAGTGTTAATGCCGCAGGCAGTGATGTTTTTTGTGACCCATGGTTCGGCGATGGCAACGAACAGACAGTTCAGTGAGGTGCAGGCTTGCACCTTAGCCGTTGCTTTGCTGCTGGGGTTGTTTTTACCCGGTATAGCCGCCGAGTGGGCTGTTGGTAAAAGGCTGCACCGTATGCGCCGAATGTGCTCGCGGGTTAAGCGGGGAGATTATCAGGAATTGCTGCCTGTACCCAATGAATCATCTGAAGGCGACTCACTTGATCCCCTGCTTGCGTTAATGCGCGATATGAACTGGATGGCCCGCCACATTCAAATACGGGAACAGGATATTACACGGATGATTGACGACCTGCGGCAATCCCGGGAAGCAGTGCGTGCGCAGAATCAGTTTCTTACCAATGTGAATGAGGAGCTATTAGCTGCTCAGATGGAGCTGCAGGAACGTACCACTGAGCTGGAGACTGCCTGCCGCCAAATGGAGACAATGGCCATGACCGATTCCTTGACGTCAATTGCTAACCGGCGCTGCTTTTTTGAGCATCTGGAACGGCATTTTGCCGCTAGAATATGCCGGTGCAAGCCGATATCCCTGATGATTTTGGATATTGACAGATTTAAGACAATTAACGATACCTATGGGCATCAAGCCGGCGACAGGATTTTGATGCGGCTGGCCGAAATCATTCGAGAAAGCAGCCGGGACAAGGACCTGCCGGCCCGGGTGGGCGGTGAGGAATACGCTCTTCTATTACCGGATACCGATTCCCAGGGAGCCATTGCGGTGGCCCGGCGCATTCAAAGCAAACTGGCGGTCAGCCGATTTGCTCTGGATTCCCGGGAACCGGCAACGGTTGTTTCCATAACAGTTTCTATTGGTGTGTGTACCATGGTGACACTCCCTTGCTGGGACAGGGATAAGCTGTATAGTTATGCCGATCAGGCGCTGTATTACTCAAAGAACAATGGACGCAACAGTATATCTTTTTATAATCCTGATACCGAATCAATCGCTGAGGTAAGGCTTAACTAACTGTGAGAAAGGATAACTTATGGGATCGCATTTGATTACTTTGGATGATTTGCATGAAGTAGTGGAGGCGCTGGCCTTAGCTCTGGATGCGAAAAATTCCTGCATGTGCGGGCACTCGGAACGGGTGGCGGAGTTGGCCCTGCTGTTGGCGGCAGAACTTGGCTTTTCACCGGAAGAACAGATGAAAATACATATTGGTGCCCATTTGCATGACATTGGCAAAATCGGCATTCCTGACAATATATTGAATAAAGAGGGGAAGCTGACCAAGGAGGAGTTTGATCTTATAAGGGAGCATCCGGTCATTGGTGACAGTATTGTGGGGCGAATTCAAGCTTTTCGCTCTATTGCCGACAGTGTTCGCTATCACCACGAGCGCTATGACGGAAAAGGTTACCCTGACGGTTTGCAAGGAGAAGAAATTCCGATTGAAGCCAGGATAGTAGCGGTAGCAGATTCGTTTGATGCCATGACAACCGTCCGGACTTACCGGAGAGCGGTTTCACTAAAAGAGGCACTGGCGGAGATTGTTCGCTGCCGGTCTACGCAATTCGATCCGGTGGTAGTCGATGCCTTGTTACAACTGGCCGCTGAAAATAAATTGTATAGTATGTGTTATGAACGAAATACTAAGATTGCAGTCACAGGGTAAGGCTGCAATTTTTTAAAAACCTTTAATTGAGAATGAATATCAATATTAATTAGAAAAGAGGAGAGATTTATATGTCGATTGTTATCGTTGGCGGAGATTATCTGGGAAACATCGAGAAGAACCTGTATGCCATGGGAGTCAAGGAGCTTACCCATATTTCGGGACGCAAGCCGATCGACCGGAACAAGATCAAGATTCCCCAGTCCACTTCCTTCATTTTAGTACTAACCGACTATATTAATCACTGTACAGCTCAGAATGTGAAATGCATCGCTAAGTCCAAGTCGATTCCCATGGTATTTGCCAAACGGTCTTGGAGTTCAGTGGAAGAAAAAATAAAACAACTGGAGACCAGCGGTCCGTCTGCCTTGAAAGCATAAAAGGCTTAGCGGGAATTTTTCTGTAAGGCGAAGCGGGGAAGGCACGCCTATCGGACATAGGTAAACCGGCGACAACGGAGCATGGCGGGGAAAAGACCAGTGAAATCATTATGATTTCAGTGTAACCAGGCCACTAAATAAAGGGGATAATAGAAATAGGAAATACATATAGCTATAGTTAAAAAGAACCACTGTTGGCCGATGAGACAGTGGTTCTTTTGCATGACGGTTCAAGCTTGCAAAAGAAGGATTTCAGCCCGGATGATGAGAAGTTGGGGGAGAGGCAGTGATTCGCCTACTTTGAGGGCGTAAAGGACTTCAAAGGAATTTCATCGTAAGATGAGGCGGCGGCGCGCCTTGTCTGGAGGAGATTGGGATAAGGAGGCAGTGGAAATGGGATATGAACAAGAATATTCTGAGGCATCCTTTTGGAGTAAGGCCCGGAAAACGGCGAAGAAAGCCGGTAAAAAAGTCATCTACAGTGCTTTGCTGTTATATTACACAACGCGGCGGCCGGAGACGCCGCGTTGGGCAAAAACAGCCATTTATGGCGCGCTGGGTTATTTCATCTCCGTGATTGACTTCATACCGGATGTGACTCCTTTTGTCGGCTATGCCGATGATCTGGGGGTACTTGCCATAGCTCTTTCCGTTTGCGCGGCCTATGTAAACGAAGAAGTAAGACAAAAAGCGCGGGAAAAACTGTACGACTGGTTTGGCGAGGAGGCGTTGACAGTCGAGGAAACGCTCGAAAGGTCCAGAAAATAGATGCCATGTCTTGCATAATAGCTGGCAGTTGTGGTATTATCAAAATGGTTTTATACAGACTGTTCCGGGTGGTATCCTCTGGGAGCTATACTGGCGCAGGCTTTTCGATTATTTTTACAACAGAAAACAATACCGCTTAGAGCCGCAGGGACTGGGACGGAAGGTGAGCAAGGGATAAGTATGCCTTTCGGATGGGTTCCGAAAGGTTTTTTTGTATGGGTAAAAACCGATAGCTCCGGCTGTAACGGTTTTCCCAGATAAGTTGGCGCAAGCGGGATGAAGGCGGGAAGAGTATATGGTAGCAAAAAAGCCGTCCTTCGCGGTGATTGGCGCCGGAAGGGTGGGCAGCGTACTGGCTGCTTATCTGGTGGACAAGGGCTATCCGCTTGTCGGAGTGGGGAGCCGGACCGAACAATCGGCAGCGCGGCTGGGCAACAGGCTAAAGGTACCGTGGTCGACAAATGGAGCGGAAATAGCCAGTAAAGCTGACCTTGTCATTGTTTGCACACCTGACAGCCAGGTAGAGCCGGTTGTGCAGGCCATAGCAGCAAAACGGGGCTTCTGGGCCGGACAATATGTTTTTCATACCAGCGGAGCACTGTCTTTAACACCGCTGGCCGCCGCAGCCGAAATAGGCGCCTTTACCGGATCGCTGCATCCGTTGCAGTCGTTTACCGATGATCCGGAACAGGAACTGCCGGCAGGGACTTATTTCGCCATTGACGGCGGCAAGGAAGCGGCAAGGCTGGCGGCAAGCTTGGTGATCGAGCTGGAGGGAGTAGGCTTCACGGTTCCGGCCGGCGAGCGGGGCAGATATCACGCGGCGGCTTGTATGGCCTCTAATTATCTGGTATCCCTGCTGCATTGTGCGGCCCGTCTGCTGGACGGTTGCGGCTTAACGGAACGGGAGGCGCTGCAGGCGCTGGCTCCCTTACTCAAGGGAACGCTGGACAATGTGAGCCGCCAAGGGACAGGTCCGGCACTGACCGGGCCGATTCGCCGCGGTGATGCCGCTACGGTGCGCCGGCATATGGAGGCACTGCAGGCGGCGGGAGATATAGACAGATTGCTCTTATATCGGGCCTTGGGCCTGTATACCGTACAGATAGCTGAAAGACAGGCAGGTTTTAGTGAGGACGCGAGAAACGAATTAATAACATTGTTGAACAGTAACGGGAGGAATGAAAATGAGCGATAAAAAGATAACAGTAAGCGTGATCCGGGAACGGAAACTGGCGGGACAGGCCATTTCCATGTTGACAGCCTATGATTACAGCATGGCCGTCACCTTGGACCGGGCCGGTGTTGATATGCTGCTGGTCGGCGACTCGCTGGGCAATGTGGTGCTTGGCTATGACTCTACTTTGCCGGTAACTATGGAGGATATGATCCACCATGGCAAGGCTGTCTGCCGCGGCGCCAAACGGGCTTTGGTTGTCGTCGACATGCCGTTTATGTCCTATCAGGTGACCGTCGAGGCTGCGGTGACTAATGCCGGACGGATTATGAAGGAGACGGGAGCCCAGGCGGTAAAAGTGGAAGGCGGCGAGGAGATGGCCGAGGTTGTCAGTGCCATTGTTCGGGCCGGTATTCCGGTGATTGCCCATATCGGTCTAACCCCGCAGTCGGTGCACCAGTTGGGCGGTTTTAAGGTCCAGGGGAAGAGCCAGGCCGCCGCGCAAAAGCTGCTCAATGATGCACGGGTACTGGAAAAGGCGGGAGCCTTTGCTCTGGTTATGGAATGCATTCCGGAAGCTCTGGCCCAAAAAGTGACTCAAGCTTTGCAGATTGCGACGATTGGTATTGGCGCCGGTGCCGGTTGTGACGGACAAGTGCTGGTTATCAATGATTTATTGGGAATGTGCTCAGGCTTTACACCGAGGTTTGTCAAGAAATATGCCAATCTGGAGCGAATGATTAGCGAGTCGGTTACGGCCTATATCCGGGAGATTGGAGAAAAACAGTTTCCCGGGCCGGAACACAGTTTCCAGCTCGCTGAGGTAGAATTGGAAAAGCTTTATTAATAGGAGTGATGCAGCATGCTTATTATAGAATCAATTGCAGATATGCGACAATTTGTCAGACAGGCCTGGGCGGCCGGCAAGACGGTTGGTCTGGTGCCGACCATGGGAGCCCTGCATGAGGGGCATCTTACGTTGATGCGGCAGGCCTGTGCGGCCTGTGATGTGGTTGTGGCCAGTATCTTTGTCAATCCGATCCAGTTTGGGCCGAAAGAGGATTTTGCCGCCTATCCCCGTGATTTGGCCAGTGACAGTGAAAAAGCCGCCGCTGCCGGTGTGGCTGCTATTTTTCACCCGTCGGTGGCGGAAATGTATCCTACAGGTTTCAGCACGTACGTCCGGGTGGAGGGGATTACGGAAAAACTGTGCGGTCGTTCCCGGCCGGGTCATTTTCAGGGAGTGACAACGGTAGTTAATAAATTATTCCACATTGTTCAGCCCGACAAGGCCTTTTTCGGACAGAAGGATGCCCAGCAGGTACTGGTGTTGCAGCGAATGGTTCAGGATTTGAATATGGATGTTTCGTTGGAAGTAGTGCCCATTGTCCGCGAGGCGGACGGTTTGGCAAAAAGCTCCCGCAATGTATACCTGTCGCCAGAGGAACGACAGGCCGCCCTGGTGCTTTCCCGCAGTCTGGCCAAGGCGCAGCAGGCGGTAGCGGCCGGAGAATGCGATGTGGCGGTATTGAGGGAACTGGTCACAGAAGAAATTGCGGCACAGCCGCTGGCCACTGTCGACTATGTCGAGCTGTATGGCTATCCCGGCCTGGAGGATATCGACAGACTAAGTGGCAGGGCGCTATTGGCCCTGGCTGTTAAAATCGGTAGAACCCGGTTGATTGATAATTGTATTTTGGAGGCTAAGGCATGTTTTTAACATCATTGAAAGCAAAAATTCATTGCGCTACGGTAACGGAAGCTAATTTGCAGTATATGGGGAGCGTTACGATTGACGAGGCGCTGCTGGAAGCAGCCGGGATGTATCCCAATGAAAAGGTGCAAATCGTCAACAATAATAACGGCAGCCGGCTGGAAACCTATATAATCAAGGGCCCCCGGGATTCGGGTGTCATTTGCCTGAATGGCGCAGCAGCCCGTTTGGTACAGCCGGGGGACAAGGTCATTATTATCGCCTACGCCATGATGAGTGAGGCTGAATTTCATAGTTTCTCACCTGCTGTGGTTATGGTAGATGGCAATAACCGGCTTGTGGAGGTTCGCCACGGAGAAGTTCACGGGACTACCGGCTGATGTGGTTTTGGACAAATATCCGGTTTTCCTATGGAAAAAGGAATTGACGGAACGCCCAAAGTATATTATGATTTACTCATATATTTTGACTGTATATCACGCTGACTTTGTAGCTAAAGAGGCGTTTATTGTGGTAGGATAGGAAAAACTGAATCATACAGGCCGATTGGATAACCAAAGGCTAAAGAATGTTTTTTTAAGCATTCTTTAGCCTTTTTTATTTTTGTCGATATGAACATAGGTAAGTCGACGACAACGAGACCTTATGAAAAAAGGTCCGTAAAGGAATTGTAATTTCAAAGTTGGTGGACCACAGCAGGTCAGAACAAAAAAGGGAGGATAAAACATGAAGTTTGCAAAAGTGGGAATCATCGCGGGAGTCTTAGCCGGCATGGTGCTTGGTTTGTCAGGCTGCTCCTCGCAGCAAGCCTCGGAAAGCAAGAATGTTAAAGTCCGGATTGCTTTATTTCCTAATATCACCCATTCACAGGGGCTGGTTGGCAAAGGCGAGGGCCGTTTTGAGAAAGCCTTGGGTGAAGGCAATCAGGTGGAATGGAAAATATTTAACGCCGGCCCTTCGGAGATAGAGGCCTTATTTGCCGGTGAAGTGGATATCGGTTATATCGGACCAGGACCTGCCATTACCGGCTATGTTAAATCCAAGGGAGATTTGCAAATTATCGCCGGAGCAACAGATGCCGGTTCCGTGCTGGTTTCACGCAGCGGACTGATTATTAAAGATTTAAAAGAGCTTAGCGGCAAAAGAATTGCGGTGCCGCAATTTGGTAATACCCAGGACTTATCTTTGCGCAATATTCTTTTGGAAAATGGCTTGCAGGACACCACCAAAGGCGGAACAGTTGAGATTCGTCAAGCCGACAATCCGGATATTAAAACGCTGCTGGATCAGGGCGCGGTTGATGCGGCACTGGTGCCTGAACCCTGGGGCACCCGCCTGATTAAAGAAGTAAAGGCCAATCTGGTGCTGGATGAAAAACAAGTTTGGCGAAATGGCAAGTATACTACGGCTGTAGTCATTGCCAGGACTTCCTTTATCAAGGAACATCCTGATTTGGTGGAAAAGTTCCTGCGGACCCATGTGGAATTGACGTCGTATATTAATGAAAATCAGGCTCAGGCCCAGGAAACGCTGAATGACCAGATTAAAGCGATTACGCAGAAACCGCTGGGCAAAGACCTGTTGGCCGATTCGTTTAAGCGCTTAACCGTAACCTACGATCCTCAGAAAGAGTCGGTCATCGGGTTTAGCAAGCTTTCCGCGGCGGCCGGTTTTGTCAAGGAAGAACCGGATTTGAAAAATTTGTTTAACTTTACCATCCTGAATAAAGTGTTAAAAGAAAAAGGGCTGCCGACAGTAGAGGAATAATCACCGGGGCAACCGCTGACTTAATGAGTCTGCCAGGCTGTGCAGTGTGAATAAATCAGTGGTTCCTTCTAAGGCAGTGGGAAGAGGTGAAACAGTGAGTGTTGTCATTAACCATATCAACAAACAGTTTGTTACGGATCATAAGACCGTTCATACGTTAGACGATATTAATCTGGAGTTCAAAGAAGGCGAGTTTATCTGCCTGTTGGGACCGTCAGGCTGCGGTAAATCGACCTTGCTTAATATTATCGCCGGACTGGAAGCGGCAACGGCGGGAAACGTGCTGCTGCAAGGTAAGGAAATTCAAGGCGCCGGTCCCGACCGGGCCGTCATGTTTCAGGAAGCGGCACTGTTCCCCTGGCTGCGGGTCATTGACAATGTGGAATTCGGGATGAAACTGGCCGGTGTGCCGAAACAGGTACGGCGCGAAACGGCGGTCAAATATTTGAAAATGGTGCACCTCACCAGGTTTCAGGATTGTTTTGTCCATGAATTATCAGGCGGTATGAAGCAGCGGGTTGCCCTGGCCAGGGCCTTAACGCTCGACTCGAAAGTATTGTTAATGGATGAACCCTTTGCCGCTCTGGACAGCCAGACCAAAAATATTCTGCAGGCCGAACTGCAGCGTATCTGGTGGGAGACGAAAAAAACCATTCTGTTTGTTACGCATAATGTGGAAGAAGCTGTAGTGCTCGCCGACCGGGTAGTGGTCATGTCGGCTAATCCGGGCCGGATAAAAAAAGAATTCCACATTCAGCTGGCCCGGCCGCGGCTGCCGGAAAGCCTGGATGTTTCCTACTTTGTGACAGATATTCTCCGGGAACTCAAAGAGGAGGTGGAGAAGGTTGCCAAAGCTGAATTCGACAGTGACTGGAATATTAAAAAAGATACTATTTTACCTGATTCTGATAGCAATATGGGAATCGGCTTATAAGCTGGGCGTAGATATATTACACGTTTGGAAACCTTATATTTTCCCTTCGCCGGTGGATGTTCTGAAAACGCTGGCCGGCCTGATTGGCGACAATAGTCTGGGGATTGCCGTGCTGGCCAGCGCCAAGCGAATTTTTATCGGCTATTTGCTGTCCATGGCGCTGGGAATTGTGATCGGTCTGCTGGTGGTCCGGTTTAAGTATCTGGATGAGAATCTTAGCCCTCTTATTTTAGGTATGCAAACGCTGCCAAGCATTTGCTGGCTGCCGTTTGCTATTTTGTGGTATGGACTTAACGAAAGCGCCATTATTTTTGTCATAGCCATAGGTTCTACCTTTGCTGTTGCCATGTCCATCGAATCAGGCATAAAGAACATCAACCCGCTCTATTTGAGAGCCGCCAAAACCATGGGCGCCAAGGGCTTTACCAGCTACAGGTATGTAACTATTCCGGCCAGTCTGCCCAGTCTGATTTCCGGTTTGAAGCAGGGCTGGTCATTCGCCTGGCGGGCGCTGATGGCCGGTGAAATGATGTCGGCCACCAAGGGACTGGGCCAGGTGTTGATGGTTGGACGGGATTTGGCCGATATCAGCCAGGTAATGGCGGTTATGCTGGTCATTATTATTTTAGGCGTTGCCGTCGACAAACTGATTTTCGGCCGCTTGGAAAACAATGTCCGCCAAAGATGGGGACTAAATAAAGCTTAGGGAACCGCTGGTTTAATGAGCATGTCAGCCTGACGAGAGATTTTTTCGGCTGGCAAGGAAGTAAATCGCGGGAATAGCGGTCCCTATTTCAAAGTTTTGCTGACGCAGCCAGACGGAGAAAGATCCGCCAGGCTGTGCAGTGTGAATAAACCAGTGGTTCCCTAACATATACCAAAAGAGAGGACCAGGAAGTATGAAGCTGGAGACAAAGGTGCTACATACCGATGTATTGGTGGTTGGCGGCGGAACGGCAGGTTGTTTTGCCGCATTGACCATGGCCGAGCGGCCGGCCGTCAACGTTCTGATTGCCGAAAAGGCCAATATTAAGCGCAGCGGCTGTCTGGCGGCCGGCGTCAATGCCCTGAATGCTTATATTGTGGAAGGACAAAGCCCGGAAAGTTATCTTGACTATGTCAGGCAGGATGCGGCTAAAGTCATCAGGGAGGATCTGGTATACTCCATGTCCAAGCGGCTCAACGCTGTTACGGCAAAGCTGGAGAAACTGGGTCTGGTCATTCTGAAAGACCGGGACGGAAAATATATGGCCCGCGGCAACCGCAACATTAAGATCAACGGCGAAAATATCAAGGTGCTGTTGGCCGAAGCCGTGGCGGCATCGCCTGGCGTTACTGTTTTAAACCGGTTTTGCGTAACCGATTATATAGTGGATAATGGTGTGGTCACCGGAGCGTACGGGTTTTCGATTACCGAGCCTGTTTTCTATGCCGTTTACGCCAAGGCAGTTATCTGTACCACCGGCGGCGCTGCCGGGTTATACAGACCCAATAATCCCGGCTTTTCCCGCCACAAGATGTGGTACTCCCCGTTTAATACGGGAGCCGGCTATGCGATGGGGATTCGTAAGGGCGCGGAGATGACCACCTTTGAGATGCGCTTTATTGCGCTGCGCTGTAAAGACACCATTGCACCCACCGGGACAATTGCCCAAGGCGTTTGGGCGCCGCAAATCAACAGCCGGGGTGAGGAATATGAAAAGCAGTACGGCGTTCCCAACACATCGCTCAGGCTGTATTCGACCGTGCAGGAAAATCAACAGGGCCGGGGTCCCTGCTATTTGAAAACGGCGGGTATTACTGCCGAACAGGAGCAGGAGCTGTATAAGGCTTATTTAAATATGGCGCCTTCGCAAACGTTGCGCTGGCAGGAGAGCGGCCGGGGGCCGGCCGTGGAGCATGTGGAGATTGAAGGGACGGAGCCTTATATTGTCGGTGGACACACCGGCAGCGGTTATTGGGTGGATACGCGGCGCCGGACAACGCTGCCGGGATTGTACGCTGCCGGCGATGTGGCCGGCGGCAGTCCGCAAAAATATGTGACAGGTTGTCTGGCGGAAGCCGAAATCGCCGCTTTAGCCGTCCTGGAGGATATTCAGGACAAACCGGCTCCTGTCGCCGATTTGGCGGAGATTGACGGGGAACAGGAAAAAATTCTTGCTTGCTTAACCCGGTCGGTCGGCTTATATCAAACGGAACAACTGGAAGAAGCCATGCAGAAAACCATGGATGAATATGCCGGCGGGATTACGGCGGGATATGTATATAACCGGGAAAAACTGCGGGTGGCCCAAGGTCGTATTGAAGAGTTACTGGTCCTGGCAAGGCAGCTTAGTGCCGGCGACATGCATCAACTAATGCATATCCATGAACTGCTTGACCGTCTGTATGTATGCAAAACACTGATTGCTCATTTGGCGGCACGGCAAGAGACACGCTGGCGCGCTTTTCAGGAAAACGCCGATTATCCCTGCCAGGATGACGAACACTGGCTGAAATATGTGAATTCCCGCCAGGAAGCAGGCAAAGTGCGCATTGTGCTGCGGAATATTGTCGAGAAGGATGAGATCTATGAGCATACGGATCAATAAAGATAACTGTATCGGCTGCGGCGGTTGCCGCCAGGTGTGTCCGGGCAGCCTGCTGTATGCTGATGAACAGAGGAAAAGCGAAATCCGCTATCCTCAGGATTGCTGGGGCTGTACTTCCTGCGTCAAGGAATGTCCGGTTGCCGCCATTCAATTTTATCTGGGGGCGGATATCGGCGGCCGCGGCGGTTACCTCTACACCCGATGGGAAAAGAATTATCTCCATTGGGTTATGGTAGGCCCGGATGGTGCGGAAACGGTGATTACCATTGATAAACATAAGGCAAATGCGTATTAAGGAGGCAGTTATGGATCATTTGGATAGTTTAGAGGCACAGAGCATTTATATTTTGCGGGAAGCCTATAAAAAGTTTGGCAAATTGGGTATGTTGTGGTCCATCGGCAAAGATTCGACCGTGTTATTGTGGTTGGCGAAAAAAGCTTTTTTTGGTCATTCGCCTTTCCCGTTTATTCACGTAGATACAACCTATAAAATACCGGAGATGATTGCCTATCGTGACCGGATAGCCAAAGAATATCAATTGGATTTGATTGTGCACACGAACGAGGAGGCGCTGCGGGACGGTATGGGGCCGGATAAGGGACGGCTGGTTTGCTGCAAGGCGCTAAAAACCGACGGACTGCAGCAGGTTGTGACCCAGTATTCCTTTGAAGGGCTGATTCTGGGCATCCGCCGGGATGAAGAAGGGTCCCGGTCCAAAGAAAGAGTGTTCAGCGAACGAAATAAGGATTCGGAATGGGATTATACCAACCAGGCTCCCGAATTATGGGATCAGTTTAAAACCGATTTTCCCAAAGGAAATCATATCCGGGTGCATCCTATTCTCCACTGGAATGAAATTGATATTTGGGCCTATATTGAACGGGAAAATATCCCCTTGGTCGATTTGTATTTTGCCAGAAACGGCAAGCGCTACCGCAGTTTAGGCTGTGCTCCCTGTACCGGACAGATTGATTCCCAGGCAGTGACGGTAGCGCAAATTATTGAAGAACTGAAGCACACTACGGTGAGCGAGCGGGCTGGCCGGGCGCAGGATCAGGAGGATTCCTACGCCATGCAGAAGCTGCGCAAAGACGGTTATATGTAAAGGAGAGAAAACGGATGGTAGCTGCCAGAGAATCATTGAACATCGTCGTAGTGGGACATGTCGATCATGGAAAGTCAACCGTCATTGGCCGGTTGCTGTATGATACCAAATCCCTGCCCGAAGGCGCGATTGAACGGGTGAAGCGGATTTCTCAGGAAAAGGGGAAGCCTTTTGAATACGCCTATTTGCTGGATGCCTTTGAAGAAGAGCAAAAACAGGGCATTACCATAGATACCACGCAATTGCAATTTCATACCGAACAGCGGGATTATGTCATTATTGATGCACCGGGGCATAAGGAATTTTTAAAGAATATGATTTCCGGCGCAGCCAACGCCGAAGCGGCGCTGCTGATTGTAGACGCTAATGAAGGCATTCAGGAGCAATCCAAGCGTCATGGCTATATTCTGTCCCTGCTGGGCATTCAAAAAGTATATGTGCTGATCAATAAAATGGACTTGATCGGCTATTCGGAAGCCATTTATCATCAGATCAAAAAGGAAATGCATGAATTTTTGGGTAACCTTCAGGTATATCCCTTGAAATACATTCCCGTATCGGCGTTTTGGGGTGAGAATATTACGCTGCATTCGGAAAAAATGTCCTGGTACAAGGGAGAGCCACTGTTGACTGCCCTGGATTTGTTTGAAAAGGATCGCGGACTGGAAGACAAAGCGCTGCGGTTTCCCATCCAGGATGTTTACAAGTTTGATCACCGGCGCATTATTGCCGGGCGGATTGAAGCGGGGACCTTGCGGGAAGGCGATGAAATTGTTGTCGTTCCCGGCCGTAAAACGACCCGGATCAAAACCATCGAGTACTGGGCGGAGCGGGATAAGACCAAGCATTCCCAGGCCGGCATGTCGGTAGGGATCACTGTGGAAGATGAGTTTTTTAACCAGCGCGGTGAAATGATTGTTCATAAGGAGGATATTCCGCTTATTGCCAATACCTTTAAGGCCAATATTTTCTGGATGGGCAAAAGGCCTTTGCAAAAGGGACAGGAATATAAGCTGAAGCTAGTCACCCAGGAGGTGGAGTGCGAGATATATTCCATTACCAAAGTAGTTGATGCTACAACGCTGGCAGCTACGGAAGACGCCGGTCAGGTGAATACCAACGATGTGGCGGAAGTGATTATCCGGACGAAGCGGGAAATCTGTTTTGACGAATTCCGGAACAATCCGGTCACCGGGCGGTTTGTGCTGGTTGACGGCTACGAGACATGCGGCGGCGGAATTGTATCCGGTTTGGTGGAGGGCCTCAAGGCAGGAAGCTCGTTGGTAAAACAGGATAAGGAATTGATCGTCGGCTGCTTTGATGAATACTATTATATTCTCTCGGAAAATCGGCTGGAACGTTTGCCGCGTAAAGCCCATAACTTCCATGTGGGCGATGTACTGCCGATTACAGGAGACAGCTATGAATATCCGCAGGACTTTGATTTGATGGATGCCAGCGGGGGCCTGGCCGCTAAGGTGCGCAATGCCAAGCTGCAGACGCTGGTGTCGTTGGCGGAATATACCTATAGCGGGGTGCCTGTCCTCAATCCGCAGGGCTTTTATGTCCGGGTGGCGTCGGTCGAAGATCTGGCCTTATTTCGGCAGGAATACGCCGCTGCAGGCGGTCCGTCCGGTGCTGTGGTGAATAAGTGGCTTTCCTTCGGCAAGTTCCGGGAAGTCCGTTTCCTGCCGTCCCGGCAGACGCTGGAAGTTGAATACCATATTTAATTATATTTTGGCACAATTATTTTGGTCCCGTTATTGACGGCAGAGGGCGGAGGGGTTACAATCAAATTATAATTTCATAAAATTGCCGAGGGAGCTCATGTTATGGGCTGAGAGTGGACTAGTAAGCACCTTACCTCTAAACCTGATCGGGATAATGCCCGCGTAGGAAGTGTATGAATTGGTTATGCATGACGCGCTATCGTTCCGGTAGCGCGTTTTTTGTTTATGCCTGCCTGCGTTGTCGGCAACATATTCTGTCCGGGGCAGTTTGCACATCATTCCGGGAGGTGAATAGGTTGCAGATTACAGTTAACGGAAAACCGTTCGTTCTTACTGCGCCAATGACGATCAGTGACTTCATAGAAAGCCGTCAGTTGAATCCGGCCACGATTGTCATTGAATTCAATGGGGCCGTTGTCGCATCAGATAGCTGGCCGTCGCTAAGTATGCAGGAGAATGACAAACTGGAAATCATTACTTTTGTGGGGGGAGGCTGAACGATGAAGGATGTATTGGAAATCGGCGGACAATTATTACAGAGCCGGTTGTTTTTGGGAACAGGAAAGTTTTCGGCTAATGCTGTTATTCCTGAGGTGGTCGCTGCCTGCGGCGCACAGGTGGTGACTGTCGCCTTACGGCGGATTGATCTGCAATATCCGGAAGAAAATGTGGCGTCCTATATTCCTCAGGGCTGTATCATCATGCCAAATACTTCCGGTGCGAGAAATGCCGCCGAGGCTGTTCGCATTGCCCGTCTGGCGCAGGCCGCCGGCTATGGAAACTGGATCAAGGTGGAAGTGATTGCCGATAACCGGTATTTGCTGCCGGACAATTATGAAACCATCAAGACGACAGAGACTTTAGCGGCTGAGGGCTTTATCGTCCTGCCCTACATGTCACCCGATTTGGCGGCCGCCAAACGGATGGTTGAAGCCGGGGCGGCAGCCGTAATGCCTTTAGGAGCGCCTATCGGCAGCAACCGCGGCTTAAAGACGAAGGAACTAATCAGGATTTTGATCGAAGAGCTACCGGTGCCTGTGATTGTCGATGCCGGACTGGGCCGTCCCTCGGAAGCAGCCGAGGCCATGGAACTGGGCGCGGCTGCCGTTCTTGTTAATACTGCCATTGCCACCGCCGGAGAGCCTGTTTTGATGGGCAGTGCGTTCAGGCAGGCCGTGGAAGCAGGCCGCAAGGGGTATTTGGCCCGACCTGGCGCTATCCGCCGTGAAGGGACCGCTTCTTCGCCGCTGACCGGGTTTTTACAGGAGTAGTTTGATCAGCATCATTTAGCCCAAGCTTTGTCAGGAGGAGAGCCTATGAGTTTCTATGGGGAACTGAAACGGTATGACTGCTTTGATTTTGACGGATATTTTTCGCGGCTCACGGCAGCCAATGTGGAGCAGGTGCTGCATAAGGAGCGGCTGCAGGTCCTGGATTATCTAACCCTGTTGTCGCCCCAGGCGGAAGGATTTCTGGAAAGCATGGCGCAAAAAGCCAGCAGGCTGACCATCCAGCATTTTGGCAAGACCATGCTTTTGTATACGCCGCTGTACTTGTCCAATTATTGTACCAATCAGTGCTTATACTGTGGATTTAATACGAAGAATATTTTGCACCGGAAAAAGCTTTCGCTGAATGAGGTGGCGACAGAGGCCGAAGCCATTGCCCGGACCGGCTTGAAGCACATTATTATTTTGACGGGTGATTGCACTAAAGAATCGCCGGTAACCTATATTGCGGATTGCGTGAAAGTATTGAAAGACTATTTTTCTTCCATCAGCATGGAAATCTACGCCCTGACTTGTGAGGAATACGAACAGTTGGCCGCAGTTGGCGTGGATGGTGTTACGCTTTATCAGGAGGTATATGCCCCCCTGCTTTACGCAGAACTTCATCCGGCAGGACCCAAACGGAACTTCCAATTTCGTTTGGACGCACCGGAACGGGCCTGCGCCGCCGGCTTGCGTTCGGTCAATATCGGTGCGCTGCTGGGGCTTAATGAATGGCGGCGGGAAGCTTTTCTGACCGGTGTGCATGCCGATTATTTGCAAGCCCGGTACCCCGCCACCGAGATCAGCATTTCACCACCCCGTATGCGCCCCCATGCCGGCGGTTATCCGCCCAAGGCGCTGGTTACCGATAAGAACCTGGTTCAGTACATACTGGCCTACCGGTTGTTTATGCCGCATGGCGGGCTGACTCTTTCCACGCGGGAGAGCGCTGTGCTCCGTGACCATCTGGTAGGCCTGGGGGTGACGAAAATGTCGGCAGGTTCCTGCACCGCTGTGGGCGGACGGACCGATAAGGGCGAAACAGGACAGTTTGAGATTTCCGATGAGCGGACGGTGGCCCAGGTGGCGGCCATGCTGTACCAGAAGGGATACCAACCGTTATATAAAGACTGGCAGTTATTGTGAGGAGTAGAGGATGAACAGGTTAGATGAGGCGCTTACCGCTTATGTGGGACCGGCATTGCTGCAATATATGAAAACCGTGCGGATTGGAATTGCCGGAGCTGGCGGTCTTGGCTCTAATTGTGCGGCTATGCTTGTCAGGAGCGGATTTAGCCGTTTAACAGTCGTAGATTTTGATCAAGTAGAATACAAGAATCTCAACAGGCAGTTTTATTTTCAGCATCAGATCGGAAAAAGCAAAGTAGAGGCTTTGCGGGATAACCTGCTGGCTATTTCTTCCGGCCTGGAATTGACAATGCTGCCTGTACGGATCGAACAGCATAATGTGGCCGCTATATTCAAGGACTGCGAGGTCATTGTCGAAGCCCTTGACCGGGCGGATTATAAAAAGCTGTTGGTTGAGGCGTATCTCGCCAGCGGAAAGTTTATGGTAGCGGCCTCGGGTTTGGCCGGCTGGGGCGACAGTGACCGGATACGGGTTCACCGGCTCAAAGATACCTTTTATCTGGTGGGAGATTTGGTTTCCGGTATCGGCGAGGCATTGCCGCCAATGGCGCCCTGTGTTACGATAGCGGCCGCCAAACAGGCGGATTTAATTGTGCAGTATGCAGTCGAACGGGTAAAGGGAGATGGCGATGATGAGAAGTAAAATGGAGAATTTTTTGGCCGGCGGTATTTATGGATTAACGGCGGCCGAATATTCACTGGGGCGGTCCAACACAGAGGTGGTTGACTTATTGATTGCCGCTGGAATTAAGGTGATTCAATACCGGGAAAAGTATAAAAAGGCCGGAGCTATGTTTGAGGAATGCCGCTATATCCGGGAAAGAACCCGGCTGGCCGGGGTTACGTTTATCGTTAACGATTTTGTCGATTTAGCACTGGCCGCCGGTGCCGACGGAGTTCACCTCGGACAGGAGGACTTACCGCCGCAGGAAGTCCGGAAGCTGGTAGGCAATGACATGCTGATTGGCTTGTCCACTCATTCGCCGGAACAGGCCGATGCCGCCGTTAAGCTGGACGTTGATTACATCGGTGTGGGACCTATTTTCCCCACCCATACCAAAACCGACGTATGTGCGGCGGTGGGACTTGAGTATTTGGACTATGTCGTTAGACAGAGTAAGCTGCCGTTTGTTGCTATCGGTGGCATAAAGGAAGGCAATGTGTTGTCGGTCAGCCACAGGGGAGCTCGAATGATTGCCATGGTGACCGAAATTGTCGGAGCGGCGGATATTGTAAGCAAGGTAGCGCAAATCAGGCGAAACATAGTCCGTGACTAAGCGTGAACGATTGTAAAAGAGATACAAAAAAATGCTTGAAAATCATTGCAATATGTGGTAAATTATATATAATTTCATTTCGAAAAGTTATGAAGAGGAAAAGTAGGTATATGGCAGTGGTTACAGAGAGCCAGGGTAAGATGAGAGCCTGGTACACCGTATATGCTGAAGTTCGCCTCGGAGCTGCACGCTGAATTCCTTAGTAAGGATGGTAGGTGGTGACGGAAACCTTCCCCGTTAGCAAAGAAGGCAGGTATCGGCAATTGGCCCGTACTTGACAAAGTGATCTGCTTTCAGCAGGTAACAAAGGTGGTACCGCGAGCACAGTTCTCGTCCTTTTAGAGGATGAGAACTTTTTGTTTTGTGCAAAATAATTTATATTAAGGGGAGATTAGGCACATGGTAATTGTAATGAATTCTAAAGCAACGCGAGAACAAATACAGCATATTGTTGAACGGATTGAGGCAGCCGGGCTGCAGGCCCATTTGGTCGACGGTGAATTCCGTACGATTATTGGCATTATTGGCGATAAAAAAGCAATCATGTCACTGCCGATAGAAGCCTTTGAGGGAGTGGACAAAGCATTGCCGGTTACTTCGAGCTATAAGCTGGTCAGCCGGGAGTTTCATCCCGAGCCGACGGTGGTTGATGTTGACGGTGTGAAGATCGGTGACGGTTCTCTGGTGGTTATGGCCGGTCCCTGCGCCGTGGAAAGCCGGGAGCAGCTATTGGAAGCCGCCCAAATTGTCCGTGCCGCCGGTGCTCAGTTCTTGCGGGGCGGCGCTTATAAACCCCGGACATCGCCATATGCCTTCCAGGGTCTGGAACAGGAAGGTCTTGAGTATTTAGCCGAGGCGCGGGCGCTTACAGGGCTGAAAGTTGTTACGGAAGTGACCAATATTCATGCTATTGAAACGGTTAGCCGGTATGCCGATATGCTGCAAATAGGTGCCCGCAATATGCAAAACTTTCATTTATTAAAAGAAATAGGCCGTTCCGGTAAGCCTGTACTTTTGAAACGCGGTCTTGCGGCTACTTATGATGAATGGCTCCATGCCGCCGAATATATTGTCAATGAAGGCAATCCCAATGTGGTATTTTGCGAGCGCGGCATCCGGACCTTTGAGACCTATACGCGCAATACGCTGGATTTGGGCGCTATTGGTGTCATCAAGCGGTTAAGTCATTTGCCGATTATTGTTGATCCCAGTCATGGAACCGGAAAATGGCATATGGTTAAATCGATGAGCATGGCGGCTGTGGCAGCTGGTGCCGACGGACTCATGATTGAGGTGCACCCGGACCCGGAACGGGCTTTGTCCGACGGACCGCAATCCTTGAATCCGTTTAACTATGCCTCGCTTATGGCCGATGTGCGTGAATTGGCTGTATTCCTGCGCAAACAGGCTATGTAGGGTCTCCTTCTTTCAAGGGTATGTTTCGTTCCTGAGCCAATTGACGAATCTGTTCGCGCAGTTCGTCAAAGTTTCGCTGGATAAGCTGGTTGTTGGCCAGGTTGAGCGGTTGGTTTAGGTTGGATTGGCTTTGCCGCTGTGAGGCGATAGCCAGGATGACACCGCCGATAGCGACGACGTAGTTGCCGATGGTTTCCAGTTCGTCGCCGTCCTGGTCTTCCGTGGCCAGCAGTGTAATAATTGCCATGGTCAGTATAAGGTATTTTGGATTTACTTCGCGAAACATGTGCATCCCCCCTCATAGTGTATGCAACTGGCCATGGCTTGCTGCCGGGCGTGTTTTGATATTTTGTATAAGAAAAGAACCCGTGTTGAGGCTCCATCTCAACACGGGTTCTTTTTGGTATACAGGAAACGTACGTTGCGGCTGGTAATATTTGGGCGTGGCTGCGCAATCTTTTAGATAGCAGGCTATTTTGCGGCGCGGTTACTTAATAAGTGATTAATGAATTGCTGCGCTGTACGGCCTGAGCGTCCCGAATGGGAAAACTCCCATTGCAAGGCTGCTGTACGCAGCTCATCCGGAGGAAGTTGCACTCCCTGTTTACGGGCTAACTCGCTGACGATGGTTAAGTATTCCTGCTGACTTGGCGCCACAAAACTCAGGATAATACCAAAGCGGTCGGACAGGGAGATTTTTTCGTTAACGGCGTCAGCCCGGTGCAACTCGTCCATATTTTCACTGCGGTCACTCCAGGTTTCCTTGATTAAATGGCGCCGGTTAGAGGTGACGTAAATCAGCACGTTGTCCGGTTTGGCCTCCAGGCCGCCTTCGATGACCGATTTCAAATACTTGTATTCGACCTCAAACTCTTCAAATGACAGGTCGTCGAGGAAAATAATGAAACGCTGGCGATAGCCGCGGAGTAGCTCCATAAGTTTCGGCAGTGATGTAAGCTGGCTTTTGGCAACCTCTACCAAACGTAAGCCGTTGGCAAAGTATTCATTGGCCAGAGCCTTCACTGAGGAGGATTTACCGGTGCCTCTGGCACCGGACAGCAGGACATGATTGGCCGGCCGCCCGGTCAGGAAAGCTTGGGTATTATTGACCAGCGTTGTTTTTTGCCGGTCATAGCCGACGATATCGGCCAGACGGATGGTGTCATAATGCTTAATTCCTGTCAGGCCGGTTGCTTCCTGCCAACGGAAGGCGGCGTATTCCGCCATATCTCCGTAGCCATATTGCGTATAGTAGGAAATTAACAGCGTGGCAGCCTGTTCCGGTGTAGCGGATACGGAAAGAAAGCCGGGCTCCAGCAAGCGGTATGGGCTAGGCGCAGCCGGGGGAAAGGTGGGAACAAAGCGTTCAATCAACTGGTTTTGACGTCCGGCCGGCAACTCGGCGGCGAAAAATTTCTGCAGCAGTCCAAGATCATGCAACCAGGCTTTTTGCAGGCTTTCGCCCAGCGTGCCGCCGGTTTTTTGTAAGGTCACACTTACGATATTCTTATCGTGAGCCAGCAGATAGAGCAGGTACTGCTTTATCAGGTCGCCCTGCAGCGAAAGCGCTTCGGCGTTGCCGATTAATTCTCCATACCAGGCGGCCTGCTCGGCCGGTGTGGCCGCTGCCGAGCAGATGGTCGGCAATTGCCGGATGATGTTGTCTTCCAACACTTTGCGGTAAATAATCAATTCCTGTAATTGGGAAATAGGCGTAACCATAGCGATAACCTCGTGGTAATTAGACTTTTAAACGGGTTTTGATTCTTTCCACCGCTTCCAGCGTGTTTTCCTGATTGCCGAAGGCAGTTAAGCGGAAGTAACCTTGACCGGCGGGACCGAAGCCGGAGCCGGGAGTTCCTACCAGATGGGCTTCGGTTAGCAGCTTGTCGAAAAAGGCCCAGGAATCCATGCCATTAGGGGCCTTCAGCCAAATATAAGGTGCATTGACGCCACCGTATACTTCCAGGCCGATGCTGGCAAGGCCTTCGCGGATTACTTTGGCGTTGGCCATGTAGTAGTTGATCAGGACTTTAATCTCTTGTTGGCCCTGGGGAGAGTAGACAGCTTCGGCGCCTTTTTGAATTATGTAAGGCGTACCGTTGAACTTGGTCGTCTGCCGTCTGTTCCACAGCTTGTTCAGCGGATACAACTCACCGGCAGCGGTAAGGGCTTTGACGGTTTTCGGCACGACAGTGAAGGCGCAGCGGGTACCGGTAAAGCCGGCGTTTTTGGAGAAGGAACGGAACTCAATAGCTACGTCCTTGGCGCCTTCGATTTCATAGATGCTGTGCGGAATGCCTTCCTCCTGGATATAGGCTTCATAGGCCGCGTCGTATAAGATAATCGAGTTGTGTTTTTTGGCATAATCCACCCAGACTTTCAGCTCGTCTTTCGTCAGGGTGGTGCCGGTAGGATTGTTAGGCATGCATATGTAAATAAGATCGACCTTTTCTGACGGAAGCTGGGGGACGAATTTGTTTTCCGCATTGCAGGTCAGATACACTACACTGCCGAATCGGCCGTCCTGGCCAAGTGCGCCGGTTCTTCCTGCCATGACATTGGTATCCAGGTAGACCGGATATACCGGATCGGTGATGGCCACTCTGTTTTCCAGGCCGAAAATCTCCTGAATGTTGCCGACATCGCTTTTGGAACCGTCGCTGACAAAGACTTCGTCTATATCAAGCTGGATGCCGCGCGGATTGTAGTCGGTCTGAATAATTTTTTCTATCAGAAATTGATAGCCCTGTTCCGGACCGTAGCCTCTGAACGTATTTTCATTAGCCATTTCATCTACAGCGGCATGCAAGCCGGTAATAACCGACTGCGGCAAAGGACGGGTTACGTCGCCGATGCCTAAGCGGATTACATTGGCCGACGGGTTTTCTTCTTTAAATTTAGCAACTCTTCTTGCTATTTCGGCAAACAGATAACTGCCGGGAAGTTTTAAATAGTTTTCGTTTATAGTAGCCATACAGTAACTCCTTTCCAAAATACAGCAATACTCTATATATTATACTATAAAAGAGCAGAACTACGCATTAGTTATGTCAAAAAAGTTAAGCTCTGCCACAGAAAGAAAACGGCAGAGCTTATTGCGTCACTTAAAACATAGGGACTGTTTTTAGGGCTGATGAGGTACTAGTGCAGGGTAGGTGCGACCGTTTCGGTGGCGGTGTGGCTGCCGGCATATTCATCCAGTTCGGCGATCTGTTTTTTGCGGCTCTGACCGGCGTAGCGGATACCGGTCCATTCGGCCAGCTCCCGGTCGATGGTTACCAGATCCTCAAGGCACAGCTCTTTGCAGGAGTGTTTTCCCAGAGCCTGGACGGCCAGCTTCATTTCCTGCGTGCAGGAGGTAAGAAACTGAAATAGGTGGCGGGCTGCCTGATCAATGTCCAGCTTATCATTCATTTTTCCGCTATATAAGGCGAGTTGGGAAGGAGGCGCCTGCGGGACGACCTTGAGTGCCTGGGTGTGCATGGCAGCCATCAGGGCAATGGTGCCGATATAGACGGCATCCGCCCCCAACGCCAGTGCTTTTAGAAAATGTCCGGGAGTTGTCAGGCCGCCGGCAATAATCAGGCTGAACCGGTCACGCAGCTTATTTTCCTTCAGCCATTGTACCGTCCGGACCAGAGAATGAAGAGTTGGCAGCCCCAGATCATCCTGCAGGGTAGGCGGTGCGGCAGAAGTGCCGCCTTCTGCGCCGTCAATGACGATGTAATCGGCTTGCGTTTGGGCAATGACTGCCAGTTCATATTCCAGGTAATCAGTTCCGGCAATTTTTACACCGATGGGAACATCGTACTGGGACTTCATAGAATCAATCATAGTGATGTAGTCCTTAGTGGAGCTTTTGCCAGGCATCCGGGAGTAAATGGTGGCAGGGCTTTTTTCATGCTCCAACTGCCAGGTTTTTTGCAGGTGCTCGTCTTTGGGAATGGTGATGGGTTCTTCGACAGCGCCGCCCCAGGCGCCCTGGCCAAGCTGGATTTCAATGGCGTCTAGCTGACTAAGCTGTTCCTGACCGCTGAGAAAGCCGCCACGGTGATATTGGCCGATCAAAAACCGGGCCGCCTTTCTTTCCTCCGGCGTAACGGCTGACTCACCGGTATTGGTGGATGTTCCCGCCAGGGCCGCGCCCTGAGCCAGAGCTTCCTTCATCGCCAGGCTTAAAGAGCCGCCATAGGACATGCCGGTAATCATGATCGGTATGTCCAGCAGCAGCGGTTTTTTCGCAGTTGGTCCGATTACCGTCTTGGTGCTTACTTCTTTCAGGCTGGCGGTTGGCAGGGAAAAAAGCTGCCGCGGATTGAGCAGGATGTCCTGCCAGGGAGAACGTACAACCGGGCTGCCCAGCGGTCTTGACAGTACGGTGCCCGATTCGGCCCGCATGGCCGCTTCGATGGCTGCCCGGGGAGTGAGCTTTTCCAAAGCGGTAACCAATAGGAAAGGATTGTCTTCATAAGCCTCGGTCATCATTTTTACCATGGCTTCATCCATGACCGGGTCCAGCATTTTCATTGCCAGTAAACTAAGCAGCATAACGCGGCCTCCTTTAATACAAGCAGTTTAGGCGTGTTGACATAAGTGTTCACTGTAATCCCCATCTTCCGGCGTATTTTCCGTTGTACTGCCTTAAATTTCTTCGAAATACCTTCGTATTTCTGCGGAAATTGCCTTGTCCGGCAAAAAAACCGCTCGAAGTCTGGGCAACTCAACTCGTGCCAACACGCCCTAAATTAGTTTCTAGTATCCCCACCTGGGTTAAATCTATAAGCTGCCGGTAAAGTTTTACGAAAGTCTGGCTCTTTTTGGCATATATATACACTGTTACGGTTGCTGGGAAGGGACGCGACTTCGCATGCGGCGGCCATTGCCGGCCTGCGCGAGGGGGTAAGGCCGGTTTGTTGAGGGGATTCGCCGGCTAACTAGTAAAGTGAGGGCGTGATGATGTGAGTGGGGCCAGAATCATGGCAGTAGGTACGGCAGTGCCGCCATATTGTGTCAGGCAGGAAGAAGTTAAAGCATTGGTAGCCGGTGTATTTAAAGAAAGAATGAGCCGCTTAGATAAGCTGCTTACGGTATTCGATAATACGGGGATTGAAACCCGGCATTTGGTATGTCCACTGGAGTGGTATACGGTTCCTCATAGCTTTGCCGAGGCCAATGCTTTATATCAAATCCAGGCCTTGGAACTGGCCGAACAAGCGGCCCGGGCAGCCATTCAGCAGGCCGGCGCCGGACCTGGTGATATTGGTGCCGTTTTTTTTATTTCCTCTACCGGTATTGCTACACCGACGCTGGATACAAAACTACTGTCCCGGTTGGGCCTGTCCCGGCATACCGTCCGTTTGCCGCTTTGGGGGCTTGGCTGTGCCGGTGGAGCAGCCGGTCTGGCGCGAGCCGGGGAATATGTAAAAGCGCTGTCGGGGAAATTGGTGCTGCTGGTAGCTGTGGAATTATGCAGTCTAACTTTTCAGCATGGCGACGCATCTAAGGCCAATGTCGTCGGAACAGGGCTTTTTTCAGATGGTGCCGCCGCTGTTGTGCTGGGAGCAACAGGGCGTGGCCCGCTGATGTTCGACAGCTATAGCACGTTATTTGACAATACCGCTGCGATTATGGGCTGGGATGTAGTGGAATCGGGCTTTAAGGTGCGTTTTTCCCGCGACATTCCTTCGCTCATCAGGGAAAGGCTGCCTGAGGTGATAGAACAGGCCTGTTGCTATTGGGGCGTGGAAAAGGAAAAGATCAAGCATTATCTTGTTCATCCCGGCGGGGTAAAAGTGCTGCAGGCCTATGAAGACAGTCTGGCTTTGGCACCGGAGACTTTCCGCCTGGCTTACGAGGTATTGGCCCGCTATGGCAATATGTCCAGTGTGTCCATTTGCTTTGTATTAGCGGAATTTTTGCGCAAAACGGAACCGGCTGGCCAGTATGGTATATTGCTATCCATGGGACCCGGGTTTTGCGCCGAGCAGGTGTTGTTCCAGTGGTAGCGGTAAGTTTTTATCTATTGCTGGGCTGCCTGGTTTTCCAGCGTCTGGGAGAATTGCTGCTGGCCCGGCGAAACCAGGCCTGGTTGCTCAAACAGGGGGCAAGGGAATTCGGTAAAAAGCATTATCCGTTGTTCTTTTTGCTGCATATAGCCTGGTTTAGCTGTCTGCTTAGCGAAAGTCTGTATAACGGACCGGTGCTGCACACCCGTTGGTATATATGGGGCGCAGGGCTGGCTGTGGCTCAGGTTCTCCGGTATTGGTGCATGGGGAGTTTGGGACACTATTGGAATACCAGGATTTTGATCGTGCCGGGAGCGGCGCGGATACGGCGCGGCCCTTATCGCTATGTGCCGCATCCCAATTATGTGGCGGTCTGTCTGGAATTATTCTGTATTCCCATGATCTTTGACGCTATGGTAACGGCCCTGCTATTTTCCCTACTCAATCTTATTTTGCTGGTAGGCGTCCGGATTCCGGCTGAGAACAAGGCTTTGCGGCTGTTGCAATAAAAGGGGGAAAAAGTAGCTGGACAAAGAAAGTAAAATGCATTACAATTTTTATAGACAATCACATACGACACAACATAGCTGGGGGCGCCGTGCGGCTGAGAGGAATGATTTCCGACCCTTGGAACCTGATGTGGTTAGCACCACCGTAGGGATAGCTTAGAACGATGAAATGACGGGCTGCTCTAGGCAGCCCGTTTTTTATTGCGTAAGCGAATACCACATGCTATGCATGTGGTTCCAAAAAGCTTATAGCTATACGTCGAAAAAAACAGCCTCTTTTGTTAGAATAAATGCAGGTTTGCCGACCGCATAACTCTAAACAAAGGAGGCGCATCCAATGGATGATACTAAGAGTTTAGCACATAGTAAATGGCGGTGCAAATATCATATAGTATTTGCACCAAAATATCGTAGACAGGTGATATATGGAAAAATAAAAGCGGATATAGGAGTGATCTTAAGGAAGCTGTGTGAGTACAAAGGTGTGGAAATTTTAGAAGCTAAC
>NZ_FQZD01000039.1 GCF_900141835.1 Propionispora hippei DSM 15287
CTCCGCTAACAACTATACTGATTCTCAGAGTCAGAAGACCTTAACCTCGGCCAATAATTATTCTGATGTTCAGGATAAGAAAACATTAGATTCTGCCAGGAGCTATTCTGATAGTCAGGATAGCATGCTTCAAAATCAAATTACTAATAATAGTAATAATATTTCCTCACTCTCTCAACGAGTAGACGATCTTTCAAACCGTGTCGACAAAGTAGGCGCCCTCTCGGCAGCCATGACAGCATTAGCTCCTTTAGATTATGATCCGCAAGCACCCACTCAAATTTCCATTGGTGCAGGAACCTACGGCGGTTCCCAGGCAGTGGCCATTGGTGTGTATCACTACGCCAACAAAGATACCCTTTACAATGCCGCCTGGTCGATCAGTGGCAGTGAGCAAATGGGACGGGTAGGAGCTACCTGGCGGGTAGGCCGCCCGCATCATCCAAAAGAAGTTGCCGTTACGACGGATAAACATACCTCTGAAATCCAATTAACCGCCTCACCGGCACCGGAAAGTAAAGAAGTCATCACCCCGGCTGCAGCTGCGCAAGAAACATTGAAAACAAACGTTAATACCGCCGAAGAAAACACCAAGTAATTTTTGAAAACTGCCGAATTTCTATCGGCAGTTTTTTTTATTCTGTTAAAGTAAACTCATTAAACTACAAATTGGTATTCAATATTTTAATCGTCTGTGCTACTATGAAATTAATAACAATTATAAACACCTACTAAGGAGGCCTATCATGATTCGTTTTGGTGTTATAGGAACTAGCTGGATTACCGAAGAATTTATTCGCTGTGCGACCTTAACAGACGATTTTTTACTGTCTGCCGTTTATTCCCGTACCGAAGAAAAAGCCCAGGCCTTTGCCGATAAACATGGTGCCAAGCATGTTTTTACCGACCTCACAACAATGGCTTGCAGCCCTGAATTGGATGCCGTTTACATTGCCAGCCCCAATTCGCACCACGCCAAACAGGCCCTCCTGTTTCTATCTCATAAAAAACACGTACTCTGCGAAAAACCCATTGCTTCCAATAGCAAAGAACTGGAAGCAATGATCGAATGTGCCACCGCCAACGGATCGCTCCTAATGGAAGCTATGAAAAGCACCTTCCTGCCCAACATACAAAGCGTCAGGGAAAATCTGCCCAAGCTGGGACCGGTCCGCAGATTTTTTTCTAACTACTGCCAATATTCCTCTCGTTACGATACCTTTAAAGCCGGCAAGCCTATTAATACCTTCGATCCTGCCTTTTCCAACGGCTCCATTATGGATATCGGTGTTTATTGCATCTATCCGGTCATTTATCTGTTCGGCCCGCCCGAGTCAGTCTCTGCCAATGCGACCATGCTAAGTTCGGGCATTGACGGGTGCGGCAGCATTACCCTCCATTACAAAGATATGGAAGCGATCATTTCTCATTCTAAAATAGCCAACTCCCTTATCTCCAGTGAAATTCAGGGGGAAAACGGCAATATTCTGATTGATAAAATTTCTACCCCGGAAGACGTAAAAATTATCTATCGCGACGGTTCGATTGAAGATATCAGTCAGCCACAAATACCGGAACTGATGTTTTACGAAGCCCGGGAATTTATTCAGCTCATTAAAACCGGCCAGCTACAATCAAGCATCAATACCTTTACACTCAACCGGCAGGTCATGCAGGTTATGGATGAGGCACGCAAACAAATCGGCTTGGTCTTCCCGGCCGATCAATAAAATAAAAAAGACTTACTTTGTTCCAAAGTGAGTCTTTTTACTTTAATTGTTATTGCACTGTTTTTTCATCAAAATCAGGTGCCTGAAAGAGAACATCCTGATATTCCGGTGCTTTAAGCGTAATGGCAAGAAAATGGTCTTTTTCAGCTATATTTCTTTTAGAGAAATAAATTGTTTTATTATAATTCATACTGTCGGGAAAAGTGATACCCAGGCGTAACGTATAGCCTTTCGGCACGGCAAAAGTAAATGTCTCTCCGTTGGAAGAAGCATAGACAGTATAGGACTTTCCCATACCTGAAACCAGCATATTATCCAACTTTTTCCCGCCAAAAGGATATTGCCAGAAATAATCGGGTTTTTCAATATGAATTTGCACCTGCACATCAATTAAGCCATCATTTGCCATCGCTGCTCCCGTCTGTACCGGAATTAAAAACAGCATAATCAGCATTCCGGACAGAAAAAGTAATCTGCCGAATTTCCATTTCATAGGTCATTCCTCCCCAATACCTATTTGCTGAACAGGATAGTCTGTTGTACTATGTATATATACCATTTCTGTATACTTTACGTATTTCCTTGTAAAATCAGGATAATTTGACGAGAATGGCCTCACTTAATGCGAAATTGACTTCTCTTGTCACAGACTTGTCATAATCCTAAAGTATACTGAATTGGAATTATCTAAATGGAGGTATCTTTATGAAAGGTCTGCTAAAAAAGTTTACCCTTTTAGCCATCATCTGTGCCGCGCTAAGCACGTCTATGATAACAGGCTTCCATAGTACCGCCGCAGCAAATCAAACTGAGAGCAGCGAACTGTCCAGTAATCGTAATACATATGTGGTACAGGCAGTGAAAAAAGTAGGACCTGCTGTTGTCGGGATTTCCAATAAAGCTTATGTAAGGGATAATTTTGACCAAAAGGTTCTCATTGAAAAAGGCGTAGGTTCCGGTGTTATTTTTAACTCCAACGGCTACATTGCCACCAACTATCATGTCGTGGAGGGAGCACAGGAGATTGTCGTGTCTCTTTCGGACGGACGAACCTTTAACGGAAAAGTATTAGGTGTCGACCCAGCCACCGACTTGGCTGTAGTAAAAGTGGATGCCTCCGGTTTGCCCGCCGCCGTTCTGGGTGATTCTTCCACCATTATGGCCGGTGAGCCGGCCATTGCCATCGGCAATCCGCTTGGCCTAGAGTTTAGCGGCAGCGTTACTGTTGGTGTAATCAGCGCCTTAAACCGTACCATTGAAATTGGAGATCGCAAATTCAACCTTATTCAAACCGATGCCGCAATTAATCCCGGAAACTCCGGCGGCGCCCTGGTCAACGCCGACGGCCAGGTTATCGGTATAAACAGTGCCAAAATCTCCGCCGATGGAATTGAGGGTATGGGCTTTTCCATTCCCATTAATTCGGCCAGACCGATTTTACAGTCCCTGATGGAAAATGGCAAGGTAGTCCGGTCTTATCTTGGTGTTGGCGTCTGGGATAAAAATACGGCGGCCCGTTATGGCTACAGCCTGCAAATTGACAGCGGTGTATACGTTGTCCGGGTGGAAGACGACGGACCGGCTAATCAGGCAGGTATCAAACAGGGTGATATCATTTCCAAGATAAACGACACGGCCGTCAATTCGGTTGCCGATCTGCGTAAGGTGCTGGATGACATTCCGGTAGATACCAAGGTGAATGTTACTATTATCCGCAACAACCGCACCCTTTCAGTAACCGCCGTTCTCAAAGAAATGCCGAACCAAAACCAGTAAAAAAACTAATAAAAAATCAAATACACCCCTTGAAGTAATCAAGGGAAAAAAAGCGAGAGCGACTTATCCTCTCGCTTTTTATATTTTTAGGCAATTGCAGCTTGCTTTCAGGAAACTAAAATACTATAATAGTTTTTGAGTAGCACTGTTTTTTTTGTTAATACTACTTTCAATAAGGTCATACAAATAATAAGTAGGTGAACTACAGCATGGATGATATTAAAAATCTAATATTGGATAAAGCTAGAGACCGGCTGGATCGCTTTGGCTTTAAAAAAACAACAATGGATGAAATCAGCCGGGACTGTAAAATATCTAAGAAAACCGTTTACGAACATTTTAAGGATAAAGAACATTTGTTTTCCAGCCTCCTAACCAGGGAATGCCACCAGACTATCCAAATTATCTTTTCCCGGATGGGCGAAATTTCCGACCCTTTGGAAAAATTAACTCAGCTCATCCGGACTTCGTTAGCCTTTTTTAATGAAGATACCTTTATCACTCGGCTGCTCAAGGACGATGATGCCTTGTTTTCCGCCTTTTTAAACCGGAAGTACCATAAACTGATTGATGAAGAAATCATTTCGATTATCGCCGAAATCATTCGAGACGGAAAACAAAAAGGAATATTCCGGAATGTCGATGAAGCGGTGGTCAGTTATGCCGGTTTTCGCCTGTTTCAAGCGTTCAGTTATATGAGAACCGGCGAATTCTCACCGGAAAAGGAACAGCAGGGATATTATACCGACGCCCTGATCGACCTTATTATCCATGGTTTAACTAAGAAATAAACTATTGGTCAGCTTATTTCTTTAGCAGTTTTTTATCATAAATAAACTAGAATACCAAAATAGTTTATAAGTGATTAGAATTTAGAGGAGGAAACAGCATGAAAAAAGACTACCGGAATTATCTATCTCTCTTATTGGTCGCTTTACTACTTACCGGTTGCTCCCAAACAGCCAAGGTAAGCGAGGATATACCGTTAGTACGGACGCAAACCATTTCACTTGGCGCCAACAACCAAAATCCGGGGTATTCCGGCGAAGTGCGCGGTCGGTATGAAGCAGCACTTTCCTTTCAGACTGGCGGCAAAATTATTCAACGCCAGGTTGAAGCCGGCACCCATGTCAAGGCCGGCGATGTTCTCTTAACAATTGATCCCAAGGATATTCAACAAACTGTCAACCTGACTGCCGCCCAAGTAGCTTCCGCCGATTCCCAGCTTCACTTAGCCCAAAGCAATCTGGCGAGATATGAAAAGCTCTACGAACAGGGAGCCATCAGCCGTGCTCAGCTTGATCAGTACCAAAATGCCTATGAGGTGGCTCAGGCAGCGGTAAATCAAGCATCAGCCCAATATGCCCAAGGTAATAATCAACTCAACTATAGCCAGCTTACGGCCGACAGTGACGGAGTGATCGCCGCTATTAACGTCGAAGCCGGCCAGGTAGTCAGTGCCGGTCAGACTGTACTGACATTAGTAAAAGACGGGACGCGGGAAATCGAAATCAATATCCCGGAAAATAAGCTGGAAGAATTAAAAAATGCCTCCCATATCCAAGTTACCTTTTGGGCCTTGCCCGGCATTACCAGCGAAGGAAAAGTAAGAGAAATAGCTCCTATGGCCGACAAAGTAACCCGTACTTATAAGGCTCGCATTTCGCTAGTCAACCCACCGGCTGGTCTGCAATTGGGCATGACTGCAACGGTAAATATAAGCCAAACCGGCAGCCAGTCCATCTTTATTCCCCTGGCCGCGTTATACCAGACCGGCGATATGCCAAATGTATGGGTTGTAACCGATAATCAGGTTGCGCTGAGACCGGTTAAGGTCGGTGCCTTTGGCGACAATGCTGTGGAAATTCTGGACGGACTGCACGAAGGGGATGTAATTGTTTGCGCCGGTGTCCAGAAACTCCATGAAGGACAGAAGGTGCGTCTATGAGCCGGCTTAATCTGACCGAATGGTCGTTAAATCACAAGCAACTGGTCTATTTCTTTATTGCCATTATATTTATGGCTGGCATATTTTCCTATCAGAAACTTGGCCGGATGGAAGACCCCGACTTCGTTATCAGACAAATGATTGTATCGGTTGCCTGGCCGGGAGCTACAGCCCGCGAAATGGAAGAACAGGTAACAGACAAGCTGGAGAAAAAACTGCAGGACACCCCTGGTATTGACTATCTGAAAAGCTATTCCCAGCCCGGTCAGGCTGTTATTTATGTAACTTTAAAAGACACGGTAAAGGAAAAAGACATCCGCCCCACCTGGCTGGAAATTCGCAATATGGTCAATGACATCAAGTCTACTCTGCCTTCAGGCGTAGTAGGTCCTTTCTTTAATGACCGCTTTGATGACGTCTTCGGCTGTATTTACGCATTAACCGCCGATAGCGGCTACAGCTACGAGGATATGCGGGTAAAAGCCGAGGAAATCCGCCGGACTCTCTTAGGTATCAAAAGTGTAAAAAAAGTCGATCTCTTAGGCGTTCAGCCGGAGAAAATCTATATTGAAATTGAAAACAGCAAATTATCCCAACTAGGTATCGATCCTGCCGTAATCAGCAGCGCCATTAAATCGCAAAGCAGCATGACCGCTTCCGGTATGATCGAAACCAACAGCGACAATGTCTATTTGCGGGTTACCGGCCTATTTACCAATATGGAAGATTTGCGCAATCTGCCTATCCGGGTTAACGACCGCACCTTCCGCCTGCAGGATATCGCCACGATTACCCGCAGTTACAGTGACCCCATCGAACCTAAAATGTATTTTAACGGCCAACCGGCTATCGGTATTGCCCTTTCTATGGAAAAGGGCGGCAATATCCTGACCTTGGGAGACAACTTGGCGGAAACCATTAGTAAAATAAAACAGGATATGCCGCTAGGCCTTGAATTAAGCCAGGTGTCCAATCAACCGGAAGTAGTTAAGGACTCTATCGGCGAATTTGTAAAATCACTAAAGGAAGCCATTTTTATTGTTTTGTTGGTCAGCTTTCTAAGCCTCGGTTTCCGTTCCGGTATTGTAGTAGCCCTGTGCATTCCATTGGTTATCGCCGGAATCTTTGTCTTTATGCAAATTTTCGGTATTGATCTTCACAAGGTATCGCTGGGAGCCTTAATTATTTCACTGGGACTCCTGGTAGACGACGCGATCATTTCGGTGGAAATGATGACAGTAAAACTGGAACAGGGCTGGGGGCGCTTCGAAGCCGCCTGTTACGCCTATACGGCAACGGCCTTCCCTATGCTGACCGGAACGCTGATTACCTGTGCCGGTTTTATTCCGGTCGGTTTCTCCCAGGGATCGGCTGCGGAGTTTACTAGCAGCTTATTCACGGTAGTCACCATCGCGCTTCTCTTATCCTGGATCGTTTCTGTCATGGTAACTCCGCTCCTGGGCTACCGGCTAATCAAAACCAAAGAAAACGGCCACGATGACCAAGCTATGTATGACTCCCGGTTCTACCGGCTGTTCCGGAAAACCCTGACCTGGTGCCTGCATCATCGTAAACTGGTCTTAGGTATTACCGTCGCTAGCTTTATTCTCTCTCTAGGTTTACTCAAATTAGTCAAACAGGAATTTTTCCCGCCTTCGGTTCGGCCGGAAATCATTGTGGAATTGACCCTGCCCGAAGGGTCCTCGCTGCAAGCGACCGAAAATGTATCCAAACAATTTTCCAATGCCCTGGCCAATGATCCGAATATTGCCAGCTACAGTTATTACGTCGGTCAGGGATCACCCCGTTTTGTCCTGACCACCGATCCCAAGCTGCCGGCCAACAATTACTCGCAATTCGTCATTGTAGCGAAAGACCTGGAAGCCCGTCAGGTTCTGCAGGATAAAATCAACACATTATTCGCCGAACAATTTTCCGAGGTACGGGGCCATGTAAAGCTCATTCAAACCGGTCCGCCTTCTCCTTATCCCGTCATGCTGCGTGTCAGCGGCTACGACCATGAAAAGGTTCGGGACATTGCCAACCAGGTGCAGCAAGCTATGCTAGCCAATCCTAATCTGACTCATGTAAACCTTGACTGGAATGAAAAAACGAAAACCATGCACCTGGCCGTCGACCCCGATAAAGCAAGAATACTGGGCATCAACAGCCAAAGCCTGGCCGCGGATTTACAAACTCAACTATCCGGTGTTACAGTAGGCGAATTTTATGAACAGGATAAGACCGTTGGCATTGTCCTGCGCATGGATGCGGCCGATCGAAAAAATCTGGAAACTATCAAAGATTTGCCCATCCATATTGGCAACGGTAAATTCGTGCCCCTTGACCAGATAGCCACCATCAGCTACGCTGCCGAAGACGGGTTGATCTGGCGGCGGGATTTAAAACCAACCATTACGGTTCAGGCCGATGTAGCTTCAAACATCACCGGTAATGACGCCACTAAGCAGGCTTATGAACAGCTCAAACCGCTTCGCGACTCCCTGCCTGCCGGCTATAGTATTCAAATCGGCGGTTCACTGGAAAGAAGTCAGCAATCTATGGAATTTTTGCTGCAACCCGTGCCGGTTATGCTATTGTTGATTGTCACCCTATTGATGATTCAACTACAGCGAATTCCCCTGATGATTCTTACCTTGTTAACTGCTCCGCTGGGCATTATTGGTGTCAGCCTGTCCATGCTGCTTACGCTGCGTCCTATGGGCTTTGTAGCTGAACTGGGTGTTCTTGCCCTCAGCGGTATGATTATCCGCAACTCGGTCATTTTAATCGACCAAATTGAGCAGCATATTAAAACAGGCCAATCCCCTTGGGATGCCATTATTGATTCGGCGGTGCTGCGCTTCCGTCCCATTATGTTGACCGCTGCGGCCGCCATCCTGGGCATGCTGCCGCTGGTTCCCAGCAACTTCTGGGGCCCCATGGCCGTAGCCATTGCCGGCGGACTGCTCGGCGCCACCATTCTGACGCTGCTGGTGCTGCCTACCATGTACGCCGCCTGGTTTAAGGTAAAACAGGAAGTAAAATAAATAAGCCCATAGCTTTCTTCCCGGATATCTTTAGCCAAATTAAAATCTTATAAACTAAAAAGGATTAGGTTCATCTCAACGATGACCTAATCCTTTTTCTATCCTGAAGCAACGTATCTATATATCCAGATTCCTTACATTATGGGCATGTTCCTCAATAAAGTTCCGCCGCGGCTCTACCTTATCGCCCATTAGTACCGAAAAGATTGCATCGGCAGCCATGGCATCCTCCAGGGTTACCCGCAAGATAGTACGCCCTTCCGGATTCATCGTTGTATCCCACAATTGTTCGGGATTCATTTCGCCTAAGCCTTTATACCGTTGCACATTGATACTGTCGCGGCCAATCCGGCTAAGCAATTGGTCCATTTCCTCATCACTGTACAGATACCAGCTTTCCCGGCCTTTTTTAACTAAATACAAAGGCGGCTGAGCGATATATACCTTGCCTGATTCAATCAGCGGCTGCATATAGCGATAAAAGAATGTCAGTAACAGCGTTCTGATATGGGCACCGTCTACATCGGCATCGGTCATGATAATAATCCGGCCATATCTTCTTTTTTCCAAATCAAATTCATCACTGATACCACAGCCAAAAGCGGTAATCATCGCCCGGATTTCTTCGTTATTTAAAATCTTATCCAGCCGGGCCTTTTCCACATTTAGGATTTTACCCCTGAGCGGCAAAATAGCCTGAAATCTGCGATCCCGTCCTTGCTTGGCTGAACCACCGGCTGAATCACCTTCGACCAGATAAATTTCCGTTTGATCAGGGTCCTTTAACGAACAATCGGCCAGCTTGCCCGGCAGCGAGCTTACTTCCAGGGCATTTTTCCGGCGGGTCAATTCCCTTGCCTTTCTGGCAGCTTCCCTGGCCCGGGAAGCCATAATGGTTTTCTCAATGATCTTTTTGGTAACTGAAGGATTTTCCTCAAAAAATTCACTCAGTCCCTCGGAAACGATGGTATCGACAATCCCCCGTACTTCACTGTTGCCCAGCTTAGTTTTGGTCTGTCCCTCAAACTGAGGCTCCTGGATTTTAACACTGATTACGGCAGTCAAGCCTTCCCGGATATCCTCGCCGCTCAGATTCTCATCATTGTCCTTGAGCATGTTTAATTTACGGGCAAAATCATTAATCGACCTGGTCAGGGCGATCTTAAAACCGCTTAAATGAGTTCCGCCCTCCTGAGTGTTGATATTATTAACAAAACTAAAGATATTTTCCACATAACCGTCATTATACTGCAATGCCAGTTCGGCCAGCGTTGTATCCTTCGAACCTTTTAAATAAATTGGTTTGGGATGAAGCGGATCTTTTGTCTTATTCAAATGCTCCACAAAAGAGACGATACCGCCTTCGTAATGAAAATTTTCGTTTACGCCGGTCCGCTCATCGGACAGGACGATATTCAAGCCCTTGTTTAAAAAGGCCAATTCCCGCAACCGCTGTTTTAAAATATCAAAATGATATTCCGTTTCCTCAAAGATATCCGGATCAGGCTTAAAGGTAACCTTAGTGCCGGTTTCCCCAGTTGTGCCTATAACTTTCAGTTCTTCAACCGTATTGCCCCGTTCAAAACGGATGGTATACACCTTGCCGTCCCGTTTTACTTCCACTTCCAAATGCATACTCAGGGCATTAACAACCGAAACACCGACGCCATGCAAACCGCCAGACACTTTATAACCTTCGCCGCCGAATTTACCGCCGGCATGCAGCACGGTCAGCACCACTTCTACTGCCGGTTTGCCGGTTTCGTGCATATCGACCGGAATGCCCCGGCCATTATCAATAACAGTGATGCTGTTATCCTGGTGAATAGTTACATCTACCTTGGTGCAATAACCGGCCAAAGCTTCATCAATACTGTTATCCACTACTTCGTAAACCAGATGATGCAATCCTCGGGAAGACGTACTGCCTATATACATACCGGGACGCTTACGTACTGCCTCTAAGCCCTCCAGTACCTGTATCTGCCCCGCTCCATAATTTCCATTTACCGTAATATCTTCATTCACTCTGCTATGTACCTCCCGCCATCAATTTCAAACGCAATATAAACCGTGCTTATATCACGGTTTATCATTCTTCCTCTTCTTCCGGAATTTGTCCGGCCCGTTTTTTTAGAGTTAAGGAGGAAATAGCCGATAAGTAAACAACCTTATCTGTCAACACAAAACTTTTCGGATTATTATCGGAAATATCAACAATCATTTGCTCTTCCCTCATGGTTTTCAAAAACTCATGATTGATACCGGACTTTACTGTTCTTAAATCATTAATCGAAATGACATTTTTGAGTGGAATGACAGTATCAGCTCCTAGGTGCAAAAACATGTTGTTTCCTCCTGAATTTTTCCAAAGTATGATCAACCGTTTCCGGAGTAATTTCGTCAGGTCCCACCGATTCCATCAGCATTACAATCGTCGTACGGTGTACACTGTCAACTTGTCCGTTTTTTGCTGTATATTCAAGACACAACCGGGCTAACAGCTCGCTTTTAGCCCGGTCGAACTCTGAGCGTGTGCAAGAAAGATATGGCTGCAGATCTTCATAAGAAAACCAGGGAACATCCAATAAGAGCTTCCTGATTTCTCCAAGCTTTTCTTCCCGGACGGTTCTAAGGCATATCGCACAGTAGGTTTCCTCCGGTGGACAAAGCGTATCACAGCCTTGGCAGGCATGCCATTTATCCATTTTTTTTAATTTATTATAGGCCAGCGCTTTTCGGGTGAAACCGGCCAATTTCTTTTGCAAGGCTTCGTCAGCTATCTCGTGGGTATATTGCCGGATTCCAGCTAATTCCTGCTCGTCCAGGCGGATAGCCGCTAAGCTTTGCTTTAAGGAAACAGAATGCTCCGTATTCTCTTGATTCTTACAATCTTTCAAATATCCTGCCTGGAAACGGATATCTTTGACAATTTTTTCACCGATAAATCGATTTAGCTTACCAATAATGCCCTCTTTTAGCATAAATAAATGGTGACACCACACCGAATTGCTCACCGTTACGAACATCAAGCCTCGCTCAAACTTTACCGGGCAGGAGTGCTGGGCAATATCATCACCCACAATCTCAGACCAGCGTTCCATGATAAGTTCCGCATGATATCTTTTTTTTAAACCCAATTGCTGCAGCGTATTATGCAAAATTTCACTAATACCTTGCATCCTCATCACTCCATGACCTTGCCGTTCTGCACATAATAATAATGTCCCATTTTCTTTTCGGGAAAATAATTCTGATCGGTCGCCGTAACAAAGGTCTGAATTTTATCTTTAATAAAGAAAAGTAGTTGTTCTCGCCGTTCGGCATCCAGTTCACTCATGACATCGTCCAGGAGCAATACCGGATATTCACCGGTCTCTGATTTGATAAATTCCAGTTCCGCCAGCTTCAACGCCAATACGGCCGTCCGCTGCTGTCCCTGGGAACCAAAAGATTTCAACTGAATTCCCTCATTGACCGTGAATACCAGATCGTCCCGATGCGGTCCGATACCGGTGCTGCCCCGGTAGATATCCTGCTGACGCAGCTTCAGCAATTGCTCCCGGTACCAGACCGGGAGATCTTTATCCGCCACCTGCTCATTTTCCGCCATCCCGGCCATAAAATAAGCAACAGACAGGTTTTCCTTACTCGCGGTAATCCGGCGGTGCATTAAATTGGCCAGCATGGCCAGCTTTTTTATAGCTTCCTTCCGCTTAACGGTAATGCCGGCGGCAGCCTTGATGAGCTGCTCATCCCAAGGCTCCAGCATAGCGGCATTTAACCGGTTATCTCTAATCTTTTTTAACAGATGATTACGCTGCGTAACAATCCGGTTGTAAGTTAAGAGTTGGCTATAGTAGGAAGGACTGGCCTGGGAAATTTCCACATCAATAAACTGGCGCCGGGCTACCGGCTGTCCTTTAATCAGAGTCAGATCCTCCGGTGCAAACAGCACAACATTCAACGCGCCAATCAGCTCTTTAACCTTTATAGTATATCCATTATAAGTAATTTCTTTATTACTTTTTTTAGTCTCGCCCTGGGAAAATCGAAAAGCCAAGTCATTTTGGACATCCAAACGCGAAAAATTAAGCTGGATACGTCCTAATGAATGCTTCCAGCGAATAAGTTCCTGATCCGAATAGGTACGGTAAGACCGTCCCATGGCCCCAATATAAATAGCTTCCAGAATATTGGTCTTTCCCTGGGCGTTATTGCCCAGGAATATATTGATATTATGGGAAAAAGCAAGCGACAAATCCGCATAATTTCTGAAATTATGCAGCGTTAGGTGATTGATTCTCATGCAGCACCTTTATTCAACGGCTACTTTCCAGGTTCCAATCCCTTTGACAGTAACCGTATCACCGGGATAAATTTTCTTTCTTCGCTCAGAAACAACCTGTCCGTTCAGTTCAATCAGCCCGTCGCTAAGCAGCAGCTTGACCTGACCGCCGCTTTCTACCACACCAATCCATTTTAATAGCTGGTCCAACTGAATCAATTGGGTGTCAATAAATACTTCTTCCATTTTTGCAAAAATCCTCACTCTAAAATTAACTTGTTCTCACTGGAGTAATAATATAGGTATAGTGCTCGTCATCCACCGGTTTAATGCAAGCCGGACTCAAGGGAGTGTTAAAAGAAAAAGTAATTTTTTCACTGTTGATATTCTTCATAATATCCGTTACATATTTTGCGTTAAACGCAATTTCCAGCCCGTTGCCGGCAATTACGGCCGGTACAGTCTCGCAAGCCTTGCCGACATCGGGATTATTGGAGTTGATAACAACCATATCATTTTCAAATGACAGCTTAATGACATTATATTCCCCGTCTCTGGCCAGTAAAGATACCCGCTCTACGGCGTCAAGAAAATTATCGGTCGGCAGCGTTACCTGCGTGGCGAAGCTATCGGGAATAACCCGATTATAATCAGGGAATTGCCCTTCAATGACTCTCGATTTTATGTAAACATTATCAAAAGAGAAAGAAACCTGATTCTTATGGCAAGAAACCACCACATCCAAGGGATGCTCCGATACCAGCAGACGAGCCAGTTCAGTTAATATCTTGGAAGGTATGATTATTTTAACCTCTTTTTCAGAATTTTCTAAATTGTCCTCTTTTAATGCTAACCGATGAGTATTAGTAGCTACCATTTTAGCATTAAACCGATTGATTTCCAAGAGTGCTCCGGTAAAGATCGGCCGAGCCTCGTCGGTGGCACAGGAAAAAACCGTTTTTTTGATCAGTTCCCGGAATACATTGTCCTTAATAAGAAAACTGGTTTCTCCCTCCAGCTTGTTGATAACCGGAAATTCTTCGGCGGGCATCAATAGAAGATTAAACTGAGCTGAGTTGGAAGTAATTTGTATGGTTTTCTCTGCCGGCAGGGATAAAATATGAATGGTTTCGCCGGGAAGTTTCCGGACAAGCTCTTGTAGGTAACGGCCGGATAGCACAATTGTTCCCGGTTCATCAATTTGGGCGTCTATTTTACAACAAATGCCGATTTCATAGTCTGTAGCCTGTAATTCCAGCTTTCCATCGAGTGCCGATAGGTAAATTCCTGTCAAGATAGGCAGCGTAGATTTGCTGGCTACCGCTTTTTGCACAGTTTGCACAGCATGGGTAAGCAATTCTTTGGAGCAGGATATTTTCATAAACGTACCTCCCGTTGGTATATTATTACTATAAAAGACATAATATATAAGAAAATTAGTCGTAATAGTCGTAGGGCCTGTAGATATGTTGATAAATGGAAATATAGCTTGTCGAATAAGAAAATATCATGTGCATAACATGTCGATAAACGGGTAAGCAGTTATGCACAAAATTCACAGGTTTTTACTGTGGAAAATATATTAACATTTCATCAACAGAGATATCTTTCTGTTATAAACAGATATAAACAGAGTTAACCACAGAGGGATAAGTGGCCTAGGGAACGATAGCTTTATTCACACTGCACATCCTGGCGGATTTTTTTATATCTGGCTGCGTCAGCCCCCAAATATCTCGTCAGGCTGGCAGACTCATTAAATCAGCGGTTTTCTAGACACTTTCGATACGTTTGATCAGTTCCTTTAACGTATTGCTTAGCTTGGTGTCCTCATTCCGCTCACGGGCAATTTTGTCATGGGCGTGAATAACAGTAGTGTGGTCACGGCCGCCAAACATTTCACCGATACGCGGCAAAGAGGTATCGGTCAGTTCCCGGCACAGATACATGGCTATTTGGCGAGGATAGGCCACATTGCGGGTACGCTTTTTGGCCAATAGCTCGTCTATCTTTATTTTAAAATAGGAGGAAACAATTTCCTGAATAAGCTCCATGGTGATTTGTTTGGGGCGTCCGTTGGGGAATATGTCTTTTAAAGCCTCAGTTGCCAGATTGATGTCGATGGTTTGGTTGGTTAGGGAGGCGTAGGCCATCACTCTGATCAGAGCGCCTTCCAGTTCGCGAATGTTGTTGTCGATACGGCTGGCAATGTAGACCATGACATCATTGGGAATATTCAGATTTTCCAGCATGGCTTTTTTACGTAAAATGGCGATTCTTGTTTCTAAGTCAGGTGGTTGGATATCGGTAATCAGTCCCCATTCAAAGCGGGAACGTAACCGGTCTTCCAGCGTTTGTATTTCACGAGGTGGCCGGTCGCTGGAAATAATAATTTGCTTATTGGCCTCATGCAAGGTATTGAAAGTATGGAAAAATTCTTCCTGAGTATGTTCTTTTTTCGATAAAAACTGAATATCGTCGACCAGGAGTACATCAATATTACGGTATTTTTGGCGAAAACTTTCCGGTTTGCCGTCCCGGATAGAATTGATTAATTCATTGGTAAACTTTTCGCTGGAAATGTAGACAACCTTGATACCGGGGTAACTTTGCAGGATTCGGTGGCCTATGGCGTGCATCAGGTGAGTCTTGCCAAGTCCGACCCCGCCGTAAATAAAGAAAGGATTATAGACCTGGGCCGGTGCTTCGGCCACGGCCAGTGATGCGGCATGGGCAAAACGGTTGGAATTACCGATAACGAAGGTTTCAAATACATATTTAGGATTTAATACGACTAGGGAATCGTCCGGCAATGAAATAGCCGGTGGCTTGATCATCGGCGGCGGCAGTTGGATAGACTCAAGTGGCAGTGTTTCCTGCAGCTCTGATGTTCGTGTCGCAGCTATTTCATGGCTGGCGTTATTGGCAGAGCCCGGCGTGGAATATGTTTCGGCCGGTGACTGACCGGCAATAGAGCGGGAGATGCCGGACGGAATAGGCTGTACTGGTGCGGCAATATGTTCATCATCTAAATTAAGATTGGTTATTTTTATATTCATAGGTTTTCCCAGGATCTGATGGACGGCATTTTCAATTTGCGGCATGTATTTAGTTTCCAGCCATTCCTTCATAATTTGCCGGGGAGTTCCTATTTCCAAGGTATCAGCGGTAAGAGAAAGAAGAATCGCATCCTTAATCCAAGTATCAAACAGGGGTTTGATGATTTCACCTTCCAGTTTTTTTAATACTTGTTCCCAAAGTGCCGTTAATTGTACTTTGTCCATATAGTCAGTCCTTTCCTGATAAGCACCTTGGGGCGTGTTTAAAGAACTATCCGAAACGTTCCCGATTGGCGCTTTTTGTGCCATATTTGTAAAATTTTTGGAAATAGGGGCCGCTATTCCTGCAAAATTTTGCCCTATCTGGCGCAAAATTCATTCGCCATAGACCTGTTAGGTTAAAACACGCCCCAGTTATTAACATATAATAAATTAAAATATTGGGGTTATCCACAGGATTATCAACAACTGTGAATAAAAACAGGAGAATATGGTGAATTTGAAGAAAAAAAAATACAAAAGCAGCTATTGGAAAATAACCCATAGCCTTGTATTATAAGTAATTGTCGGTATATATGAGTATTGTGGATAAAGCTGTGCATAACAGCCGAATTTTGTGAATAACTCTGCTTTTTATGTATATAATCTACATTGTGCAAAGGTAAAAAGGACAATCTGCTAGTTAATATATTAACAAAAGCCTGGGTAGTTATCAACACATTTTTCGGTTGATTGACAAGAATTGTCATATTTATCCACAATTTAACCGATAGTTCTGAGGATAAGTAGAGTTATTGTCTAAGTAATTTTCTTGACACCATAGGTTGTCTAGTCTATAATTTTTTATAGTTAAAATAGATTGTTTTAACATGGGATTGTTACGCTTGTATGTAAGCAAGGAGGTGTAAATAGATGAAACGTACTTACCAACCTAATACACTATGGAAAAAAAGAACGCATGGTTTTCGTGAGCGTATGAGCACACAAGGTGGCCGTATTGTTCTGAAAAGAAGACGTGCTAGAGGTAGAAAGAAATTATCCGCATAGTAGGCCGCCGGTGAGTGGCCTATTTTTTCCATATGACAGGATGATCTAAGTGTACAAGTTAAAAAAGCAGGGAATATTGCATAAGAATAAGCAATTCCAAACCGTTTATAAAACAGGCAAGTCGTATAGTAACCGAATGCTGGTCATGTACGTCCTGCCCAATCCTGCCCAAAAGCGGCGAGTAGGTTTTGCCGCGGGCAAACGCCTGGGCGGAGCGGTCGTCCGGAATCGGGTAAAACGATTGCTGCGCGAGGCTTACCGCATGCGGCAGCATGAGCTGCGCCAGGATGTGGATTTGATTATTGTGGGGCGAAAGCCGGCTGTGGATTCCAATGCCCAGGCGGTGACGAAAGCTTTTTTAGACCTGTGTAAACGGGCACAAATTCTGGCTGATAAGTAGGTAGTTTATTATGAAAGAAATCGCGCTATTTTTGATACGGTGTTATCAAAAATATATTTCTCCTTTAAAACCGCCTACTTGCCGTTTTGTGCCTACTTGTTCTGAATATGCCATAATAGCGATTGAAAAATATGGGGTTGTACGTGGTTGTTATCTGGCAGTGCGCCGCATTTTGCGCTGCCATCCTTTTCATCCCGGTGGGTATGATCCCGTTTGATATATAATTATATTAATGTTTATCGTGAATAGCGAGCCAGAGTTAGGAGTGAGATTTTGTTCGAGTCGATCGTTGTACATCCGTTGCAAGCAGTGCTGACATTCTTTTATAATATTACGGTATCTTTAGGTATCGCTAATTATGGGATTGCCATCATTTTGCTTACCATAGCCATAAAGCTTGTTTTGTACCCTCTGACGGTAAAGCAGATCAAATCCATGAAAGCTATGCAGGAATTGCAGCCTAAAATCAAAGAAATGCAGGAAAAGCATAAAGGAAATCCGGAAAAGCTGAATAAGGAAATGGCGGCTGTTTATAAAAATTCCGGTGTTAATCCGATGGCCGGCTGTTTGCCGATGATTATCCAGATGCCTTTTTTAATCGGTATTTTTTATGCTATTCGTGATTTTCATTATGTGGGAGATCCGGGCTTTTTGTGGATGGCCAATTTGGCTGAACAGGCCAAACTGGTCGATCCTTATTATGTCTTGCCGGTTCTGTCGGCTCTTACCACCTTTTATCAGCAGCGCCAGACCATGAGTGGCGCCGACCCTTCGGCGAAACAGCAAAATCAGATTATGATGATTTTCATGCCGTTATTTATCGGCTATATTACGATTACTTTCCCGGCTGGACTTGGGATTTACTGGGTAGTTAGCAATCTGATTCAGATTGCTCAGCAGTGGTATATGTACCGTGGCACAACTGCTATTCAAGGGGAGGCTAAATAATACCATGACTTCTTTGGAGAAGACCGGAAGAACTGTCGAGGAAGCACTGGAAGCGGCTCTTACCGAACTGGGTGTGAGCCGGGAGCGTGTAGAGTATGAGGTCCTTGAAAATCCAAGCAAAGGCTTGTTTGGATTGATTGGAGCGAAACCTGCCCGGGTGTTGGTTACAGTCAAGGAAATAGATCCGTTAGAAGTTGCTATGACCTTTCTGCAGAGTATTTTTGCTACCATGCAGTTACAGGTTGCTGTGGAAAAAATGACTCGCGATGAACATGTGATTTTAAATCTGCGCGGTGAGGATCTGGGTATTCTAATCGGTAAGCATGGCCAAACCCTGGATGCTTTGCAGTATCTGACCAATTTGGCGGCTAACCGGGATGCCGAGAATAAAGTGCGGCTTGTTCTGGATGTGGAGGATTATCGCAAGCGCCGGACGGAAACCTTGTCTCGTTTGGCTTTGCGCCTGGCCGATAAGGTAAAGCGGCGCGGCGAGAAGGTGGCGTTGGAACCGATGAGTCCTCATGAACGGAAAATCATTCATGTCGCTTTGCAAGATGATAGCCGGATTGTTACCTATAGTGAAGGGGATGAGCCCTTCCGCAAGGTGGTTATTGCTTTAAAACGCTAGCCTATTTTATATGGGAAAACCCAGTAATAATTTTATTACTGGGTTTTCCCATATTGGACGTATGTCAGGTATTGATTTGATCGAATAATAGTTAGGGAACCGCTGACTGATTCGCGCTGCGCGTCCGAACGGAGTTTTTTTCGTCTGACTGGGTCGGCAAAACCTTGCAATAGCCTAATTATCCCTGTGTTTTGCTTCCTTGTCAGACGAAGAAATCAGACCGACAGGCTTATTAAATCAGCGATTCCTATAGACAGGAATCATAACGGGAGTGAAGGTAACGTGTATCAGGAGGATACGATTGCGGCGGTAGCGACTGCAGCGGGGGAAGGCGGTATTGGAATTATCCGTCTGAGCGGCAGGCTGGCTGAATCGATTGCCGGCGCTATATTTAAGGGAATAAAGGGGAAAACGGCAGCCGCAATACAGTCTTATCAGGCTGCTTACGGTCATGTTATCCAGCCGGAAACAGGACAGGCAATTGATGAGGTTTTGCTGCTTGTGATGCGGGCGCCTCATTCTTATACTTGTGAAGATGTGGTGGAAATTCATTGCCATGGCGGAGCGGTTTCCCTGCAAAGGATTTTGTCTTTAGTCTTAAGTCAGGGTGCCAGGCTGGCCGAGCCCGGTGAATTTACCAAACGGGCTTTTTTAAACGGCCGTCTGGATCTAACGCAGGCTGAAGCGGTTATTGATATTATTCGTTCCAAAACCGATACTTCGCTTAAAGTGGCGGTCAACCATTTGTCCGGCAGTTTGTCGCAGCAGATTGGCGCTATGCGTCATAAGTTGCTCGCTATGATCGCTCATTTGGAGGCGGCTATTGATTTTCCGGAGGAAGATATTGAAGAAGTGGCGGCCAGCGAAGTGGCGGTCCAGATAGCTGATTTATTGCAAGAAATCGGCAAACTGTTGTCTACAGCCCATACGGGCCGGATTTTAAGAGACGGGCTGGAAACGGTAATTATCGGCAAACCTAATGTGGGAAAATCCAGTCTGCTTAATGCGCTAATCAAAGAAAACCGGGCTATTGTTACCGATGTTCCGGGAACAACCCGCGATGTGATTGAGGAATATGTTAATATCCAGGGAATTCCGCTTAAAATTGTGGATACCGCCGGTATCCGGGAAACCGCCGATTTAGTGGAACAGCTAGGAGTGGAACGGGCCCGTTCCTTTGTAGAGCGGGCTGATCTGATTTTGCTGCTGCTCGATGCATCTCTGCCGTTAACGAAGGAAGATCATGAAGTGCTAGCGATGCTGTCTGGCCGCAACGCGTTGATTTTGTTGAATAAAACTGATTTACCGGTTTGCCTGGACAGTGAGGCTATCGAAGCCATGGCCAGCGGTGCCGCCGTTTATAAAATTTCCGTCCACACCGGTGAAGGTATACCGGAGCTGGAGCAAGCTATTGTCGATGCTGTTTATGGCGGACAGGTAGCTATGGGCGAAGGTATTTTTGTTACCAATGTAAGGCATGAGGCCCTGTTAGATAAGGCTCGCCAAAGCCTGGAGGAGGTCCGCCATACCATTGAGGCCCAAATGCCGCCTGATTGCATTGTCGTTGATCTTCGGGAAGCCTGGGAACGGCTGGGGGAGATTACCGGCGATACCGTTCATGAGGATATCGTAGCGGAAATCTTTAGTCAATTTTGTATAGGCAAGTAAGTGTTAGTAGGAGATGATACTGGATGTATGTAGCAGGAAAATATGATGTAGTGGTCATCGGCGCCGGTCATGCCGGCTGCGAGGCGGCCTTGGCGGCGGCCCGTCTGGGTTGCAGCACGTTGCTGGCCACGTTGAATATGGATAATATCGCACTTATGCCCTGCAATCCGGCCGTTGGTGGCCCGGCTAAAGGTCATTTGGTCAGGGAGATTGACGCCTTAGGCGGTCAAATGGGGCTGAATACCGACCAGACCTGTATTCAGATGCGCATGCTCAATACCGGCAAGGGGCCGGCTGTTCACGCACTGCGGGCCCAGGCCGACAAGGTGTGGTATCAAAATAATATGAAACACACGGTGGAAAATCAGGCCGGTTTGGATGTAAAACAGGTACTGGTAGATAAAATTCTGACTGCCGGCGGCCGGATTAGCGGCATTCAGATTGAGACTGGCGAAGTATACGAGTGCCAGTGTGTTATCCTTGCCACCGGCACTTATCTGCGGGGGAAAATTATTTTGGGTGAGCTCAGCTATGCCGGTGGTCCGAACGGCCAGCGGGCGGCCCAGATGCTTAGTCAGTCGTTGCGTGAGCTTGGTATTGAGTTAATGCGGTTTAAAACTGGGACGCCGGCCCGGGTGGACCGGCGAACACTTGATTTTTCCAAGATGACTATTCAACCAGGTGACGAGCAGATCCATAATTTTTCATTTATGAGTGATGTTACTACCAGGGAGCAGATGCCCTGCTGGCTTACTTATACAAATCAAAAAACCCATGAGATTATCCGGGCCAATTTGCACAGGGCCCCGCTATATACAGGCTTAATTGAGGGAACAGGTCCCCGTTATTGCCCTTCCATTGAGGATAAGGTAGTCCGTTTTGCCGAAAAGGAGGCTCATCAGTTATTCATTGAGCCGGAAGGTCTACATACCAATGAAATGTATGTCCAGGGGATGTCGACCAGCCTGCCAATTGATGTGCAATATGCCTTTTTGAGCACGATTGCCGGCTTGGAGAAACTTAAAATCATGCGGCCTGGCTATGCCATCGAGTATGATTGTGTGGACCCCACTCAACTAAAACCCAGCCTGGAGTTTAAACAGCTGGCCGGATTGTTTTCGGCCGGGCAGGCGAACGGTACGTCCGGGTACGAGGAGGCGGCGGCCCAGGGCTTGATGGCCGGGATCAATGCGGCCCTTGTTGTAAAGGGGAAAGAGCCCTTTATTTTATCCCGTTCCGAAGCCTATATTGGTGTATTAATTGACGATTTGGTTACCAAAGGGACAAATGAGCCTTATCGTATTATGACTTCCCGGGCCGAATATCGCTTGATTTTACGTCAGGATAATGCCGATCTCCGGCTGACCGATAAGGGACGGGCCCTGGGCTTGGTTGGTGATGAGCGTTATGCCCGCTTTGCGGCGAAACGCGATGCTATTGCCGACAGCCTGGCCAACATGAAATCAACGATGGTTACGCCCAGCAATGAAGTACAGGCTAAATTGAAAGCTATGAATTCCGCCGAGTTGCGAACAGGCACTTCCCTGTTTGGTTTATTGCGCCGGACGGAGATTAATTATTCTATGTTATGCAAACATTTTGATTTACCGCCGTTGCCTGCCGCTGTTTGTGAACAGGTGGAGATTGCCGCAAAATATGAGGGATATATCAATAAGCAGATTGAACAGGTAGAGCGGGCTGCTAAACTGGAAGAGAAACGTCTGCCCTTAAACCTTGATTATGAAGCTATCAGCGGTCTGGCTCTAGAGGCCAGACAGAAATTGAATAAGATCAAACCGCTTTCCATTGGCCAGGCTGCCCGCATTTCCGGTGTTTCTCCGGCGGATATTTCGATTTTGATGATTTATTTGGAGCAGCAGCGGCGTAGGGAGGGAATCTGATTGTTTATTCAGTTATTGCAGCAAGCGGCGGCTGAGTTTGGTATACCTTTGACTGATAAGCAGCTTGCGCGCTATGATAGGTATTTTCAATTATTGCTTGTCTGGAATGAAAAGGTGAATTTGACGGCTATCACTGAGCCGCAGGAAGTGGCGGTAAAGCATATGATCGATTCGCTGTCCTGTTATGATGAGCGTTATTTTCCGACCGGCGCCAGCGTGATTGATGTAGGGACCGGCGCCGGATTTCCCGGCTTGCCGCTTAAGGTATTCCGTCCTGATCTGGCGTTGACTCTGTTGGATTCGCTGCAGAAGCGCCTGGCTTTTTTGCAGGAGGTGGTAGTTGCGCTGGAGCTTCCCGATATAGAGCTGCTTCACTCCCGGGCTGAAGATGCCGGAAGGGGAGGGCAGCGGGAGCAGTATGATGTGGCTCTGTCACGGGCTGTAGCCCGTCTTAATATTTTGTGTGAATTATGCCTGCCTTTTGTAAAAGTCGGCGGTTACTTTATTGCTCTAAAAGGTGCTCAGTACAACCAGGAAGCAGCCGAAAGCAAGCGGGCCTTGCAGGTGCTTGGCGCTGAAATTGCTGAAATCCGGCCGGTGACCTTACCGGGGCTGGACGATGTACGGGCCGTACTTTATATCAAAAAGGTAAAGCCGACGCCGGCAGCGTATCCCCGTCGGGCCGGAACGCCGGAAAAAAAGCCCCTGTAGTGTCCGGGTTTTGAGAGGATTTACTAACGATATGGCGAATATTACCATATCGGATTTGTGCTAAGGCGGTGTATAGATGAAATTAGCCAGATTTTTTGGATTGACTCCGGAGAAGGAAGCGGTCAATCCTTATGAGGATTTGCCGGCGGAAAGCGATGAACAGTTGGAAGAGACGGCTGCTGCTGTGGCGGTAGCGCTACCAGATAATAAGAATTCCCATGAAGTGCTTCAGGTGGATACAGCACTCATTGAACCTAATCCTTTTCAGCCACGGAAGACCTTTCATGATGAATCCCTGGCCGAGCTTTCTTCCTCGATTAAGGAGTTTGGTGTGATTCAGCCGTTGTTGGTGCGGCAAAAGGCGGATCATAGCTTCGAACTGATTGCCGGCGAACGGCGGCTGCGGGCCTCTAAGCTTGCCGGGCTCGCTCTGGTTCCGGTTATTGTTAAGGAACTTACCGATCAGGAAATGGCTGAGCTGGCGATGATTGAAAATCTGCAGCGGGAGGACCTGCACTATCTGGAGGAAGCGGAAGGATTTCAGCAGTTGATTGCCAATTTTGGTTTTACTCAGGAGGAATTGGCGGTCCGCGTAGGGAAAAAACAGTCGACGATTGCTAATAAAATGAGACTGTTAAAGTTAGCGGAGGATATCCGCAATACCTTGCGCCAGGAAAATCTGACCGAACGCCATGCCCGGGCATTACTTAAGCTGGATAATTATGCTTTGCAGCAGCAGGTGCTGACAGCGGTGTGTCAAAAAAAGCTGAATGTCCGTGAGACGGAGGCTCTGATTGAGACGACAAATAGCAATATTTCCCGGGAAATGTCAAAAAAAGGACCCAAGCAGAATATTGTTAAAGTAATCAGGGATGTGCGGATTTTCCTAAATACCATTCATAATGTGATCGGTGAAATGAAGAAAACCGGTTTGGATATCAAGGTTGACCAGGAGCAGGATGATGATTCGATTACGATTCATCTGCGTGTTCCCAAAAGACGTTAACCCTCTGAATAGATTGGAAAATACGAAAAACCTTTAAGATGAACAGCATCTTAAAGGTTTTTTATTTGCGGCTAGCCAGGGTAACAGTATGGAGTGTCTATATAGGTTTCGCTATACGATAGCAGATTACGGTAGGCGAAGTAGTCGTTTGGCCAATTTTACCGCTTCGACACCGTTCGGTGCATAGGCGTCGGCGCCGGCCCTGGCTGCATAATCGGCAGTCAATACAGCGCCGCCGACGATAGTAGAGGCCGTATTCCCGGCTGCTTTTAAGGCTGCAATGGTATTGTCGATTTCCGGCATGGTGGTGGTCATTAAGGCGCAGAGTCCGACAATGTCGGCCTCATGGGCATTGGCGGCTTCGAGGATGGCATCTGCCGCGATATCTTTCCCCAGGTCAATAACTTTAAAACCGCTATTTTCTAGTAGGGCGGCCACAATATTTTTCCCCAGATCGTGAATGTCGCCCTTAACCGTAGCCAGTACTACCGTACCAAGGGTATTCATTTGTTGGGCCGGCAGCAACTCTTTAATCGTCTGGAAAGCAGCCCGCATGGTTTCGGCCGATAGCAGCACCTGCGGTAAAAAGCAGCGACCGGCCCCGAAGGCTTCACCGACTTCGTTCATGGCAGCGGTCAGTCCCTGATCAGTGATTTGCGAGGAGGTATAAGATTCTTTTAATGCCTGTTCAACCAAGGGTACAATGGACTCTTTTTCGCCGTTGACAACTGTTTGCCGGATAAGACCTAGTGTATCTTTTTGCTCGTTCACTGATGCTTGACGGGAGGCAGTTGGTGCTGTGTTGGCCAGCGCGGCATAGGCCTTGCTGAACTGATGTCCGTTTGCGTCAAAGCCTAGCAGGGCTTTGGCGGCTGCTATGGTTTCCTTCATCCGTTCATCAAGCGGGTTCAAGATGGGAACATCCAGACCGCTGGCTAAGGCCATGGAACAAAAGGTTGCATTTAAGAGATCCCGCTTAGGCAGTCCAAAGGATATATTGCTAAGTCCCATGGTCGCCGGATAGCCAAACTGTTCGCGGTATAAACGCAAGGTCTTGAAGGTTTCGGCCGCTGCTCCAGCATCGGTGGCAACCGTCAGCACCAGGGCATCCAGTACGAAGTCCTGGGACCGCAGGCCGGCGGCCAGGCAAGCATTTACAATCTGCCGGACAACCGACACCCGTTCCGGTGCCGTAGTGGGAACGCCGGATGGCGCAATCGGCAGGCAGAGGACCGCGGCGCCATACTTTTTGGCTAGGGGGATAAAGCTTTCCAGGCGCTCCGGCTCAGCGCTGATCGAATTGATTAACGCCCGTCCGGGATAAGCTTTCAGGCCGGCTTCCAGGGCGGCCTGATCGGTAGTATCAATAACCAGTGGTGCATCGACCAGCATGGATAGTTCCTGAATGGCGGTATGCATGGCGGCGGCCTGGTCGATACCGGGCACACCCATATTAACGTCCAGCAGAGTGGCGCCGTTTTGAATTTGCAGTAAGGCTTCCTTTTTTATACCGGCGAAGTTTCCCTGACGCAGGTCAGCTTGCAGGGCCTTGCGGCCAGTGGGATTAATCCGTTCGCCAATGATGGCGGTCGGATAGCCGGGGCCAATGTAAACCGTCTTACTGCGGCTTGTTAAAGCTGTAACCGGTGCGATGCTGGGCCGTGGTGCCGGGTTGACGGCAAGGGCCGCTTCTTTCATCGCCCGGATATGCGCCGGGGTTGTGCCGCAGCAGCCACCCAGATAGGCGACGCCGGCGGCAGCCAGTTTGGCTGCCCAACCGCCCATTTCTTCCGGACTCATGGGGAAAACTGTTTCTCCCTGGATAAGTTCCGGCATACCGGCATTTGGCTGAATGCTGACCGGCAGGTTGGTTGCCTGGGTCAGTGTTTCGACTACAGCCAGCAGTTGGGCCGGTCCCAGTGAACAATTGGCGCCAATGACATCGGCCCCCATAGCTTCTAAAATGATGGCAGCCGTACGAGGATCGGTACCGGTTACCGTACGGCCGTCCGCTTCATAGGTTAGCTGGCAGATAACCGGCTTTTGGGTGACACTTTTGGCCGCCAGCAGGGCAGCACGCATTTCCTGAATGTCAATAATGGTTTCAATCAAAATCATATCCACGCCGGCGGTGTCAAGGGCACGGATTTGTTCTTGGAAGACCTCATAAGCCTCGTCAAAAGAAAGTTCGCCCAGGGGGGCGATAAATTTTCCGGTTGGTCCGACGGAACCGGCGATTTTGGTATGAGCCGTGCAAGCGGCACGGGCTGCGGCTACGGCGGCTGTATTTAACTCTGTTACCCGGCTGCTTAGTCCATAATGGGACAGTTTAATTCGGTTGGCACCGAAGGAGTTGGTTTCAATAATATCCGCGCCGTTCCTGATGTATTCCGCATGAATGGCGGTGATTTTTTCCGGTTGCTCGACATTCCAGATTTCCGGACATTGTCCCGCTCCTAAACCTGCTTGCTGCAGCATAGTGCCCATCGCACCGTCAAATATGTATAGCATGTAAGAACTCCTTTCGCTGCTGCGGCTATAAAACAGGCAGCAGTTTGTTATATAGTAGTAGGTTTTTTATTCTTTACGGGACTGGCAGTTAAGCTGGGTGCAGGCGGCACAACTGTTGTTTCGCTCGAGGGAGGGCAGGGCCAGCGCTTTTTGATGCGGTGTCAGGCCGATGACAGCTGTAACTGACTTACGCGGGACCAGCATGCAGGTGTCGGTTACTGTCAGGCCGATTCGCTGGGCATGGAGGATGGCGAGTATGTCGGGTTGAACACGGATATCCCAGTCGCCGTAGCCAGGGCTGAAGCGAAAGGTGGTGTCCAGGCCTTGTTTGGCGGCGTGGCGGGCGATGAGTGCGGAAATCTGATCGGCTGCCGCTTCAACGGCAGTGGTGCCGCCAGCATCCAGCAATAGCCCTCTGGTATATTCGCCTTGTGAGAAAAGATCACTAACCGCTTTCTCCAAGCCTTCACCGATGGTTATGCCCAGTACGGCTACTTCCGTACAATGCTCCAGGTGTTTTATAATCTTCTCTCCCTTCAGAGAAAGAGGAGGATTTGACAGGATGGTAGCCGTGTCGGCGTCATAGGTGTACATTTCCCATAATCCTTTAGGGTCCGCCAAAATATGAGCTTCTGTGCAAGCCTGTATTAAAAGCTTGTCAGGGAAATCGGCTGCTTTGATTAGTCCGGCATATCGTTTGGTTTCCTTTATATCAATGTGAGTGAGGGTAGCATTATAAACAGGCATGATAAATACCTCCACAGGCTTTTGCATAAATTACCATACTTATGAGAAAGAGTCAAGGAGTTTTTTTGGGGCTGATCCAGAGCTACTCTCGCTGTCTTCCGGATTTGATTTTAGTACATCTTAGCCGGTTTTATCCGGCCATGTCGAAAGTCATTGCGCAAATTCGGGCTTCTTTACATGATGCTGTTGTTAAATGAAAATATGTTTCTTAAACTTAGTGGCTCAGCCACCTTGAAACTACAATTTTTCGGATCTTTTCCTGTCTGGCTGCGTCAGCAAAATTTTGAAATAGAGATCGTTATCCTGAGCTTTTACTTCCTTGTCAGCCGAAAAAATCTTTCGCCAAGTCGGCAGGCTCATTAAATCAGCGGTTCCCTGGCGCGCAAGTTGTAGTATCTCCGCCTTAAAGGTGACAAATTTAAACATTATGTTAATTACTAAATTTCTATCCTGCTTATTTTTGGCAGGAGAATGCTGCCAGGTTGTGGAATGAAATAATTTTAGTTCATGAATATGGGGTGAAAGATATTGGTTAAGGTAATTGCAATTGCCAATCAAAAGGGCGGTGTCGGGAAAACCACCACCTCCGTCAATTTGAGTGCTTGTTTGGCTGAGTTGGGAAAAAGGGTATTATTAATTGATATTGATCCACAGGGTAATTCTACCAGCGGACTGGGGATAAATAAAGCTTCCATTAAACGCTGTACCTATGATGCACTGGTTAACGATGTTCCTTTGGAGGATATTATTTTAGATACGGCAGTTCCCAATCTTAAACTGGTACCGGCCACGATCCAGCTGGCGGGGGCGGAGATTGAACTGGTTTCTATTATGTCCAGGGAGAATAAACTCAAACGGGTACTGGATAAGGTTAAATATTCCTTTGAGTATGTGTTGATTGATTGCCCGCCGTCGCTAGGGCTATTGACGATTAATTCCTTAACGGCGGCTAATTCGGTTTTGGTGCCAATTCAGTGCGAATTTTACGCCCTAGAAGGTTTATCGCAGTTGATGAATACCATATCGCTGGTACAAAAGAATTTGAATCCCGTTCTTGCTTTGGAGGGAGTCGTCCTCACCATGTTTGACGCCCGGACCAATCTCTCCATACAGGTGGTGGATGAGGTGAAAAATCACTTTAGAAGCAAAGTCTACCAAACCATTATCCCCCGCAATGTACGGTTAAGTGAAGCGCCAAGTCATGGTCAGCCTATTATTAAATATGATGCCAGATCCAAGGGTGCGGAAGTATATATGGATTTGGCCAGAGAGGTGTGTGGCGATGATTAAACAGCAACGAGGCTTAGGCAGAGGGTTGGATGCACTTTTTAAACAGGCACCGCCAGAGGAAGTATCCAATGAAATACCGATTGAGCAGATTATGCCTAACAAGTTCCAGCCGCGACGGGTTTTTGATGAAGAAGCCTTGAGCGAATTAGCCCAATCTATTCAATTATATGGTGTTCTACAACCTGTGGTAGTACGGCGCACCTTGGAAGGCTACGAATTGGTAGCCGGTGAACGGCGCTGGCGGGCCTCTCGGAAGGCTGGCCGGCAAACTATTCCGGCTTTGGTCAGAGAATATAGTGACGCCGAAATGACGGAAATTGCCCTCATTGAAAACTTGCAGCGGGAAAATTTGAACCCTATTGAAGAGGCAATGGCCTTTCGTCGTTTAATGGAAGAGTTTGGTTTGACCCAGGAGGAAGTGGCCCGGAAAATTGGCCGAAGCCGTTCTTTAATAGCTAATACGATTCGTATGTTAAATTTACCGGCTGCTATTCAGGAATATGTTTCACGTGGAACATTATCCATGGGCCAGGCCCGACCGTTATTAGGATTGGAATGCGTGGATTTGCAATTGGAAGCGGCGGAAATTATTATTGGTGAAGATTTATCGGCCCGTGATGCAGAAGAACTGGTTAAAAAGCTGAATGCTGCGCCTAAACAGGAAAAACAAAAAACGGTTGAGCCACCGAAAGAAATTTTCGTGGTAGAAGCGGAAGACCGTTTGAAATTATTATTAGGAACTCAGGTTAAAATAAAACCGGGGAAGATTAAAAGTAAAATTGAAATTGAATTTTATTCCGCCGATGATTTGGACCGTATTATTGAAACCTTAATGCCGGCGCCGGTTGCTGCCGGAACAAAGGTAAGGGGCCCCTTTATTATTTGAATTGTTTCACGTGAAACAAGTGTAGAGACAGGCCCTCTTTTACTCAAGAACACAGGCTGAATTTTCAGTAAGGCGGAAAACTGAGACGTAGTGGTTCCTATGCCAATTGACGGCAATGAACCAGGTGGAAGTTTGGCTAAGTTATTGGGTGAAATATGACTTTGTACTACACTAAAGGAGGGACCCCATGCGCTGGGAAAAAGATCTGCTAGGCAGCAAAGAGATTGCAGATGAAGCATACTATGGCATACATACGTTGCGGGCATTGGAAAATTTTCCGATCAGCGGTTATAAGGTTCACCCTAAACTGCTGGAGGCACTAGTGGCAATCAAGAAGGCCGCAGCTGAAGTTAACGGGGAACTGGGTCATATCCCGCAAGAGGTTGCCCAGGCGATTGCTGCTGCCGCTGAAGAAGTGCTGGCCGGTGGTTTGCGGGAAGCCTTTGTTGTAGATGCGCTGCAAGGGGGCGCCGGAACATCAACTAATATGAACGTCAATGAGGTTCTAGCCAATCGGGCCATTGAACTGCTGGGTGGAAAAAGAGGCGACTATGAGCGGGTACATCCGTTAAATCATGTAAATAAGCATCAGTCAACCAATGATGTTTATCCTACAGCGCTGCGAATGGCAGCGGTATGGTTGTTAAAGCCTTTAAGTGAGGCCTGTGCCCGGTTGCAGCAAACTTTTCAGGATAAGGAAGCCGAGTTCGCTTCGATTATTAAAGTCGCCAGAACCGAGCTCCAGGATGCGGTGCCCATTATGTTAGGACAGGAATTCAGCGCCTATGCCCAAGCAGTAGCGAGGGATCGTTGGCGCTTATATAAAGTAGAAGAACGGCTAAGACAGGTGAATCTGGGCGGCACGGCGGTCGGAACCGGCCTAGCGGCTGATTGGCAGTATATTTACCGGGTGAATGACCGGGTTCGTCAGTATGCGAAATTTGGCATGGCCCGGGCGGAGAATATGATAGATATAACGCAAAATGCCGATGTGTTTGTCGAAGTATCCGGACTTTTGAAGGCCTTAGCGGTTAATATCGGTAAAATAGCCAATGATTTGCGATTGCTTGCCTCTGGCCCCAGAGCCGGTTTGGCCGAAATTTGCCTGCCCGAACGACAGGCCGGGTCTTCCCTCATGCCGGGGAAAGTCAATCCGATCATCCCGGAGGCTGTCAACCAGGCTTCTTTTCATGTGATTGCTTCCGATACGGCGATTACGCTGGCAGCCCAGGCCGGACAACTGGAACTGAATGCTTTTTTGCCGCTGATTGCTCACCATTTATTGTCAAGTATTGATATTCTGACCCAAAGTGTCACAATCTTTGGCTCCCATTGTGTGGCCGGTATTAGGGCAAACCAGTCCGTTTGTCGCAATAATTTGGAAAACAGCCTGGTTAGTGTCACGGCTCTGGTTCCTTATCTTGGCTATGACACGGCAACTGCCGTTGTCCGGCAGGCGGCGGCCAGCGGCCGGACGATAGCGGAAGTAGTGCAGGACATGCAATTAATGGAACCGGAAGAGTTAGACAGAATTCTTGATCCCCATCATATGACTATGCCGTTACAGCGGCGCTGAGAAGTATTAATATTCAGTTACAGGGTGGAATGAGATATGCAGGATACACCAAAAGGAAATCGTTTGCACATTGCCATGTTTGGCCGTCGCAATGTGGGGAAATCCAGTTTGATCAATGCGCTGACCAGTCAGAGTATTGCTTTGGTATCAGCCGTACCAGGCACAACGGCCGACCCGGTTTATAAGGCGATGGAGATGCTGCCGCTGGGGCCGGTAATGATGATTGATACGGCCGGCATTGATGATGAAGGAACCTTGGGCACCCTGCGGGTAGAAAAGACGATGCAGGTGCTGACTAAAACGGATCTGGCTATTTTAGTCTTATCGGCAGAAACCGGTGTGTCCGCTTATGAACAGACCATTGCGGCGGCTATCCGGGAACGGGGGATTCCTTTGGTCGGCGTATTGAACAAAATGGATACGGCGGCATTTAATCAGAGCAAGCTGGAGGAATGGGGTAAAGCTTTGGAGCTTTCCCTGGTTCCGGTAAGTGCTGTAGAGCATAAGGGACTTGAACAGGTAAAGCAACAAATTATCAAGCAGGCTCCCGGTGATTGGGACAGCATGCCGGTTATCGGTGATTTGCTAAATCCCGGCGACACGGTTGTCTTAGTGGTACCCATTGACCTGGCAGCCCCCAAGGGAAGGCTGATTTTGCCACAAGTTCAGACCATCCGCGATATTCTTGATCATGATGCGTATAGCCTGGTTGTTAAAGAGCGGGAATTAAAAGAGGCCCTGGGAAACTTACGTAAGCCACCCCGGCTTGTAGTAACCGACTCCCAGGAGTTTCTCAAGGTAGATGCCGATACGCCACCGGAGATTATGCTTACTTCCTTCTCCATTTTATTTGCCCGACATAAAGGGGATTTAGAGACCCTGGTGAGTGGCGCCAAGGCCATTGACAGGCTGCAGCCGGGAGACCGGGTATTGATTGCCGAGGCTTGTACTCATCACCGTCAGGCCGATGATATCGGCAAGGTTAAAATTCCCCGCTGGTTGCGGCAGCGAATAGGCGGCGAGCTGGAATTTAACTGGGTATCGGGTGGTGAATTTCCAGCGGACCTGTCTTCCTATAAGCTGATTGTCCATTGCGGCTCTTGTATGCTGACGCGGCGGGAAATGCTATACCGGCTGTCCGTTGCCCGCCAGGCCAATGTACCTATTGTCAATTACGGCGTTCTCATTGCCTGGGTGCATGGTATTTTGCCGCGGGCCTTGCTGCCGTTTCCCGCTGCCCGGAGCATTTTGGAAGACTAACCGCTGACGCATAGGAGAAAGTGCTTAGACTAACCAGCCTGCTTATCCTCAGGCTAAATGAATATGGAAATAAAAAGAAACAATTCTTACCGGATAATAAATTGCTGGGATAGAGAGTAGAGAAGAGGCGAAGTGCGTGAAAGGGACATTAGTAAATGTGGCGGCTGTGGTCGCTGGTTCGCTGGTCGGAATGGTCTTGAAAAAGGGCATTCCCGAGCGCTATCAATTGACTGTAACCCATGGCCTGGGGATGGCGGTAGGTCTAATCGGACTACAGATGGCTTTAAAGACGCAAAATATACTGATTGTTATCATCAGTCTGGGCCTCGGCGGTTTGCTGGGAGAAAAGGTTGATATTGACCGCTGGCTGAACCGTCTGGGTGCCTGGATCAGCCGGCGGCTGGGCGATCAGTACGGTGATGCCGGACAGGGCTTTGTTACAGCCAGCCTGGTATTTTGTGTAGGTGCTATGGCGGTTGTTGGCTCGATTCAGGACGGTCTGACAGGCGATGCTTCAACTCTTTATGCAAAATCCATGCTGGATGGTGTTTTCTCCATGGTATTTTCATCAACAATGGGGATTGGGGTAGCGTTATCGGGCATATCTATTTTATTGTATCAGGGGAGTATTACCTTACTGGCGGGAGTTTGCAGTTCGATCTTGTCGGATGCCATTATTACCGAAATGACGGCAGTAGGCGGCGTGCTTATCGTTGGAATCAGCCTGTTGATGCTCAAGCTTAAGACCGTTAAAGTAGCTAATCTGTTGCCGGCTATTCCGGTAGCTGCCGTTGTTACGGCTTTATGGTTAAAGTAGAAAGAAACGAGAGAGGATTTGATGAGACATGGACTATATTGGAGGGCTTACAGCCTGGATTGCTGCGAATTTACAGGGCGTACTGCTGTTTATGACGGCAATGATCTGTTTGGCACTTATTGTTTTTATCAATATTAATATCAAGCTTTCCCGGATGAACAGACGGTATCGTAAATTGATGCAGGGGGTGGAAGGGGCCAATCTGGAAAAACTTTTACTCACCCATATTGAAGAGGTGCGGGACGCTGTAAAGCGGGTGGACAGTCTTTCGGCTTCCTGCCGCAACCTGGAAGGCATAACCCGAAATTGTGTACAAAAAGTCGGGATTGTCCGGTTTAACGCTTTCGAAGATACCGGCAGTGACCTTAGCTTTGCTATTGCCCTGCTGGATGCCCAGAATAATGGTGTTGTTATATCCAATATATTCGGGCGCAATGAGTCGCGAACTTATGCTAAACCCATCGTCAACTGCCAGTCTCAGTATTTTTTAACCGAGGAAGAAAAAGCAGCCTTGGAACAGGCATGGAAAAAATAACCTTAAAATTTATTTCTTTGCAGGAATTTGGAGTTTAAGAGAGAATACATTTTTACGATATAGCTTCGGATAGTAAAACCGGATAATCCCGGCTAACGCCACGGCGGCAGTAACGGAGCTAGCCGCCGGGTATATTTATGTCTGTCGGGTTGTTTCCGCTTTTTTAACAGAAAAGAAAGGAGTGTATTTATTGACAAAGCAAGCGAAGAAGCCTGATCGGCGAGAATACACGTTTATGCTTGTACCTCATCATGGACAGGCAGGCGTGCGCAGCATCCATGTGCCTATCCTGGCAATTAAATGCCTGGCCGCTGCCTTATGCCTGCTGGTTGTTGTGGTTATCGGCGGTGTCGTCAGCTATCGCCACACGGCAGTTACGGCCGGCATGGAAAAGGCTGAACTGGAAAAGTTAAAACAAGTGAATGGTTCCCAGGTCAAGCAGATTGAGGATTTAGCCAAGTCAACGGCTGCGTTGGAGCAAGACATGGAAAGACTCAATACGCTTGACGCGGAAATCCGCCATATCGTAAATGAAAATGATAACGGCAGCACTTCCCGCGCCGGCGTGACCCGTATGACACCCGGATCAGCCCAATATACCGGCCAGGGCGGTCCCAATCCTCCTTCTTTGGAAGAAATGGGACAAACACTGGAAGATTTAAAGAAAAATATGGCGGTCCGGGAGCAGAGTCTGGTGGCTCTGAAAGAAGAGCTGCTGGCAAAACAGGCCAGAGCAGCGGTGACGCCATCCATTTGGCCTGCCAGCGGTCAGGTGACTTCCCGCTTTGGCTATCGCAGTTCACCCTGGGGCCGGGGCAGTGATTACCATCCGGGGATTGATATTGCCAGCGATTACGGGACGCCGATTGTGGCTACGGCTGACGGTACAGTGGTGCATAGTGATTGGTCAAGCGGCTATGGTAAGCTGGTTGAAGTCGATCACGGCAACGGGATTGTTACCTTGTACGGACATTGTTCACAGCTTCTGGTAAAAAGCGGGGATTACGTGAAAAAGGGCCAGGTGGTTGCCTACATGGGCAGTACCGGCTTAAGTACCGGGACCCATGTGCATTATGAAGTTCGTGTGAACGGCACGGCAGTAAACCCCGATAAATTTTTATAACAGGTGACGTCTTTTGGATATAGACTTAGGACAGGCACCGTGCGGGAGAGATGAACATGTTTGGTAGCAAAAAATCATTGGGAATCGAACAGCAGGTAGAGACCATTATTGGCAGAGAAACTTCGATCAAGGGAACGGTGACGGCTAATGCCGGCATACGGATTGACGGCAGGCTGGAAGGGGATGTGGTTTCCTTTGGCGATGTGGTGATTGGTGAAAACGGCTGCATCACAGGGCAAATTAAAGCGCGCAATGCCGTCATTGCCGGAGCCGTTCAGGGTAATATTGAGATACAGGAAAAGCTGGAGCTGCTGCCTACGGCTAAACTAAACGGCGATATAAAGGTAAGTGTGTTAATGATTGCCGAGGGAGCTACCTTTAAGGGAGCCTGCGAGATGCGCTATGAAAGCCTGCAGGGTCAGGGAGAAGCTGCCGCCACTAGCACTAAGAACGGTAAGAAATAAATAAAAGCACGGTAGCCGCCGAGGGTTACCGTGCTTTTATTGCGTAAGCGAATACCACATGCTATGCATGTGGTTCCAAAAAGCTTATAGCTATACGTCGAAAAAAACAGCCTCTTTTGTTAGAATAAATGCAGGTTTGCCGACCGCATAACTCTAAACAAAGGAGGCGCATCCAATGGATGATACTAAGAGTTTAGCACAATAGTAAATGGCGGTGCAAATATCATATAGTATTTGCACCAAAATATCGTAGACAGGTGATATATGGAAAAATAAAAGCGGATATAGGAGTGATCCTAAGGAAGCTGTGTGAGTACAAAGGTGTGGAAATTTT
>NZ_FQZD01000040.1 GCF_900141835.1 Propionispora hippei DSM 15287
TCTTTTTAAGAAGGCAGGGAAGCTTCCTGGCAAGACTTTCCCGCTCGGGAAAGTAGCGATATTTCTTGATTTCCTTAGCCACTGTACTGGGATGCTTAGTGATTTTTCTGGCAATAGAAGCCAGAGATTCACCGTCCAATAAGCCTTTCTCAATCTTAATGCGTTGGGTCGTTGACAAGTGTTTGCCATCATACTTCGTGTTAGCCATAATGACCTCCTGTGTTGCGGAGGAATCCACTGCCTATTCATTGTACCAAAAAGTAGTGCAAGACTAACAGCATCAAACACGAATTAACTACTGCAATCAAGAACTTACCTTTTCATTTTACCTCCTGTCAATCTGCATCCTTCTTGACTTAGAGTTAAGTCCAGGTGCTATGCTTCTCTTTAGAAGGCTCAGGCTTCCTTCAAATAGTTTATCGAAAGGGGTAATTGGCATGCATGTAAAAGCCTGCCTACATGCCAGGTCATTCCAACCAAGTCCACCGTTATAGCCGGTGCAGCGTTTATCTGTGCAGCGGACAAAGCACCGCCCGGCTAGCAAAAATCACGTGATTCCCGTCGCAGCCCAACAAACTGCTGCCAGAAAATGAAAAGGAGAAAAGAAAATGAGTAAAAAGGCCTTGATTATATCCGCCAGTCCCAGAAAAGGAGGCAACTCCGATATGCTGTGCGATGAATTGATCGCCGGAGCGCTTGCTGCCGGTCACGAAGCCGAAAAAATATTCCTGCGCGACCGGAACATCAATTATTGCACCGGCTGTGGCGCTTGCAACACAACTCATCGGTGCGTGCAAAAAGACGATATGGCGGAAGTCCTTGACAAGCTGGTTAAAGCCGACGTTATCGTTATGGCAACACCTGTGTATTTTTACACCATGGACGGGCAGATGAAAACACTAATCGACCGCACCGTACCCAGATATGCCGAAATCGCCAACAAAGATTTTTACTTCATCGTGACAGCCGCCGATACGGAGCAGTCTAGGCTCGAACGCACGATAGAAGGCTTCCGGGGCTTTACGAACGAATGTCTGACTAATCCCCGGGAAAAAGGCATTATCTATGCCACCGGGGTCTGGCAGACGGGCGAGATTAAAGGCCATCCAGCCATGCGGCAGGCTTACGAAATGGGTAAACAGCTATAAAAAGGAGTGTACAGCATGAACCATACTGATTTATCAAACAGCGTGATTTTTCCCAGAGGTGAAAAACTGCCTGAGATATTTAGCAAAAACTTCAACGGGCAAGCCTATCTGAGAATGCTTTCCGCCAGTGGCGATGAGTGGAACTGTCCGATCGGCAATGTAACCTTTGAGCCAGGCTGCCGTAACAACTGGCACCGGCATCCGGGAGGACAGATTCTGCTGGTTACCGGCGGCCGTGGCTGGTATCAGGAAGAAGGCAGCGCAGCCCAGAAGCTTCGGCCAGGCAACGTCATACGCATCCCGGCAAACGTAAAGCATTGGCATGGTGCGGCAAAAGACAGTTGGTTCGTCCACCTTTCCATCGAAACAAATTGCCAGGCCGGCCCTGCCGAATGGCTGGAGCCTGTATCCACCGCGGAATATGCCAAACTGAAATGAGCGCCTCCTAATTGACCTGACGAAGGAACCGGAGACGCCTCTGATTACTTGAATCCCGCAGATAGCCCGGATTTTTTTCCGACGGTTGCATAATTTACAAGCTATGGGTATATTATAAGAAAAGGACTGACGTGCGCTACCACGCCAGCCCACAGGCTGTCTAACCGGAAAACGGTTAACCCGACGTTTTTAGCCGAAATAGCCGCATTCTTGAACAGGAGCGGCTATTTCCCTTTGGTCGTGACCAATACCATGAGCGTGGCAAATGCAACCGCAAATGTCAAAGCCTCATAGATCGTCATCTTACCACCCCCCTTTCCCGAAAAGGAAGGGGTTGATCGTCCCCCGGGCAGCCTGTCATCACTACTATAAGATATTCCTTCAAATAGAAATATATGTTTACCTTTCCCGTTTACGCCATACCGTTGTCACCGCTCACTAAGGTGACTTTTTATTTTTTCTTAGCGGAGAGTATGCGCGCAAGGTCAACTTCGTCGCCAAGTCATCAGCCTTATAGCCTTTTTAATCATCAGGAAGGATTATTTAAAGCTTCTCAAGCCTTGCAGTATCCTAAATATCCTGCAAGGCTTGAACTACCGGTTAGGAAATCAATGTTAAAATATTTTTTCGCTGTGCTTCAGCGGCCTGCTCGCCGGCACGAATCGCCGCTTTCATTTTACGCACATCCAGGGCAAAAACATCCTGAACGTCCGGCTGAATGATTAAGTCGGCCGCCGGGAGTGTAGCCGTTCGGATGCTGCTCATCATAACGTTATAAGTCGGGAAAAGAAGTTCCGGCAAGTTTTGTGGTTCCTTTGCCAGCATCGGCACATTGACATCAACAGCGATTTTTATGTCCACCACGCCGTCGTCCAATAGATTCACCGGCATATTATTAAGCACACCTCCATCAACCAGAAGAAGTTCCCCCCATTTTACCGGAGGCAAAATCCCCGGTATGGCAGAACTCGCTTTTAACGCGAGCAAGAGCGGTCCCTGCTCATGGACAACCTGGCGGCCGCTGATTAAATCCACAGAGACGGCTTTAAAAGAAATCGCTAACTGTTCGATTTGTTTGGCACAAGCCTCTCTTTCCAATATTTGCAGTAAATATTGATATACCCTGTCGCCTAGCAATCCTTTCTGTCCGATTCCCAGATTGACGCTACGCAAAAGAGGCATCTCGTCAATAATGGCCTCCATTCTTTCCGGAGTAACTCCGCAAGCGTATAACCCGCCAATAATCGCGCCCATACTGGTACCGCAAATAGAATGAATGCCGATTTTTTCACGATGGAATACTTTTAGCACACCAATATGAGCTAATGCTCTTACCGCTCCGCCGCACAATGCCAGGCCTACTTTCTTCAATGAAATCCCTTCTTGTATGAATATTTCTATCCCGTTTTAACAAAATCATCAATAACTTGACTGTCGAGACTCATAGTAGTATATTTCCCGCCACCAGCCGGGTATATTTACAAATAAAAGTGAAAGCGGCTCACATGAAGGTGTTTTTTCAGGAGGTTACCTATGTTTGGCAAAAGGATGCGTCATATCAACCGGTATCGGGAAATTGCAGTTGCGCTGCTCAATCAGGGCTTTGATTATATTGTGGTAGGAATGGGTCTTCCCCAAGCCATTCCCGGTTGTCCCCGTTCGGCAGTTACCAAAGACAATAATAGCGGCTTAGGCGAGCGCATCAGACTACTGCTGGAACAACTGGGGCCAACCTATGTCAAATTAGGGCAAATTGCCAGTACACGACCAGACCTCCTGCCGGCAGAAATCATTGCAGAGTTGGAAAAACTGCAGGATAACGTTCCCGGGTTTCCTTTTAGTGAGGTACGGATCTTGCTAAGGGAAGATTTAGGCGCAGCTCTGGAAGAAAGGTTTTCGCAATTTGACCCGGAACCGTTGGCGGCCGCATCTATCGGGCAAGTACACCGGGCGCAGTTAAAAACCGGCCAACAAGTGGCGGTAAAAATTCAGCGTCCGGGCATTATCGCCACTATTGAAACCGACTTGGAAATCCTGCAAGAGCTGGCCTACCTGGCTGAACGCCGTTTTTCCTGGGCTGCGACTTATCAACTGACAGATATAATTGACGAACTCGCCAAGTCACTTCGCACTGAGCTGGATTATACAATCGAAGCTCGTCATGCCGAAAAGTTTTCAAAATTCTATCAAGAAAATCCTTCTATTTATATTCCGCCGGTATACTGGGAATATTCTTCGCAAAAGGTGTTGACAAGCGCCTATGTTGAAGGAATAAAAATAAACGATCTGGAGCAACTAAAACAACAGGGCTATAATTGCTCCCGCATAGCAGAGCATTTTGCCAAAGAAATATTTCAACAAATTTTTATAGAAGGCTTCTTCCATGGCGACCCGCATCCAGGCAATGTACTGGTATTACCGGGAGAGCGTATCGCTTTCCTGGATTTTGGTATGGTTGGACGTCTTAATCCTGAGAAGAAATACCATTTGGCCTCTCTCGTCATTGGTTTAATGCGTCAAAACTCAGAAGAGCTGACCAAAACAATTTTTCGCATGGGAATCGTCCCTGCCGAAGTTAACCGGGCTCAACTCCGCGACGATATCGACCTGTTAAGAGAAAAATACTATGGAGTTCCCTTAAGCCAAATCAGCCTTGGTACCTCAATCAATCAGATATTTGCAACTGCCCAAAAACATAAGATAAGGATGCCTGCCGATTTGGCATTAGTGGGCAAGACCTTACTTACCATGGAGGGAATAGCAGAAAAACTGGATCCACAGATCAGCATTCTTACTGTCGCGGAACCCTTTGGGAAAAAATTACTACGGGAACGTTTACACCCAGTAACCCTGGGGAAACTGTTATGGCATACGGTAAATGAGCTTAGAGAAGTAGTGTTAAACCTGCCGGACCATGTGCAAGAGCTGCGTGCTGTTGTGAAACAAGGACGTCTGCATCTGGAAATCAACGTACCGGATATAGAGCCAAGCCTAAAGACCCTCGAGCGGATCAGCAACCGTCTATCCTTCGGCATTATTTTGCTGGCCTTCAGCATGATCATGGCCAGTATCATCATCAGTTCCAGCCTCGCCGGCCAAGCTTCCCCGCTTTGGAATATTCCGGTGCTGGAAATTGGATTTTCCATCGCAGTAATTTTATTTCTTTGGCTCCTGTATGCCATTCTCCGGTCAGGCAAACTATGATTGCCGTGCTCCTTTATACTACTCTGTTTATGAAAAAAGAGCTTACGAAATAATCGTAGGCTCTTCTGCATTCTATGATCCCCAACAGGCATTGAAATTGCGGACCTTTAATTAATTTTTTCCGTTCCTCGTAAGCTGACGCCGGGACCCTAATCCATAATGCGTTTTTCGCCGGTGATCTGCTGCAACGGCTGAATATTTTGCGTGACCTCGAGGATACCCAGGAACTCCCCTTGGTCGTCCCGGACGGCGAAATACTGGATATAAACAAACTTATCACCCATTTTGATCCAGAAACTCTCCTGGCCCTTTTTACCGCTTTTTAAATCGGCGGCAATCTGTTCGACAATGTGTACGCTGGCCGGGGGATGGCAGTTTTCCACCTTACGCCCGATAATCGTTTTGGTCCGGTGAAAAATTCTTTCCTTGGCGGTTGAAAAATACTTCACGATGCCATCCTTATCGACAAACGTAATGTCCACAGGCAGATGATTGAAAATATGCTCGATTTCCTTCGGTGTCAGTACGCCGGTAGCGAATTTGATATAGTCCGTATCCTGACGGGAAGTCATTACGGCGGACGGCTCTTCTTTTAATCCGGCCGGAGTCCAATGAAGCTGCGGTTCAATCAGGCAATAACCGATTTGATCGCTGTCGTTCTGGACGGCCAGCCAGTCATTCTCGCTTAGCGTTTCCAGCAGCATGGGAAACAGGATTTTGCTCTCCTTAAAAATCATTTCCCGTACTTGTTCTAGCGTTTTCTCCAGTTTTTCAATAAATTGCTCCCGGTTCGCGGGCTGATAGTGTAATGCAAACTGTTTACTCTCCTTTAGCAGAACCCGGATTTCATCATCAACACCCCACATGACCTTGGGCGGAGCGGTTATGCCATACTTTTCAAGGAACGGAAAAATCAAATTTTCCTTGCGGCTGTAATGCTTGTCCACGTCCCACAGCAAGTTCAGCTTCTCCGCCAACTGGATGGCCAGCGCGGCTGAGCGCTCGGCAGACGCTGCCTTAAACTCCGCCAGCAGCGGATTGATTTCTTCATCGATCAATTTTTCCAAGGCCTGATTTTCATCCCGGTAAATATCCAGCGGATGACCTTGCGGTACGGCTTCGTCCGGTTTTTCACTGAGCGTTTCTTTGAATACGGCGGCATGTACATCGCATAGATTCTGGATTTCGGCAACGTCCATGCCTTCATCAATCAGACTTTGTTCAATCAGGGAAATCTCCGCCGGAGCCAGGTCTCCGGCAACGGCGTCGAAGCGGGGTTTAACCTCCTCTACCGATTTTCCCCGGTGCAGATCCCGCAGAATCTCCTTGATAACCTGCTTACGATGCTCACGATTGTTAATCAACTCACTCATCAGACTATACCTCCTTGTCTCTATTTTATTTTTGGTTTAACTGGAAAAACTATTCTTGATCAATTAGAATAAAAGCAGGACAGGCTGTCCGGCTTTCCTCCTTTATTCTTATTGAGGCTATATCTTGTGAAAGGAGTGGCAAATATATGATCACCGAAGATGATAAAATTGCCGATGTACTGAATCAGTATCCCCTTCTGAAAGAGCATTTACTCCAGCGCTCGCCCAAATTCGCCAATCTGAATAATCCGATCATTTTTAATACAGTGGGCAAGTTCGCCCGGATTAAAGATGTGGCGAAAAATACAGGTGAGGATCTGACAGAGCTCCTGGACTTCTTAAACAAGCATAAAGGCTAGCTGCTTTGGCTACTCTGGCAAGTCCCGTTTTGCCGGGTATGATTATATTTTCCCTTTTTATTCTTGGCTGATGGGTTGGTTTCCCTGCTACCATAAGCGGCGAATTATTTAAAGAAATAGTTAAAGCTGAAATAAAGCAGTTACAAGAGACATAGCAGGCAAACCATCAATAGGCTTCACCCCGAAACCATTAAGGCTCCGGTGTCGACGGAATGCCCGGCTGTATCATTCCCCGTCGGTTACCGGCAGCTACTGGCCTTCTCAAGAATAATCGCCGGGCCTGTCCCGCCAACCTCCCCGCCATGGGTGTAGCCGACCACCGCAAAATCTTCCGACAAACGCCGGGCTAAAGCTTCATAGTTGGGGTCTTTTCCCCGTATGCAGGAGGACAGATGAACCACATCCACCGCTTTTTTCTTTAATGTAGCGATCTTCTTTTCCAGGTCGCCCCCGTTATGGGTAAAAGCGACCAGCTCTACCTCATCACAGTCTCTATAGCGGGCAAAAGAGTCAAGCCGTTGGAAAAATGCGTTCATACACCCGCTGCCCGTACAACGCAGCATCGTTTCCTCCCGCACGATAATTGCTAGTTTCATTCTGCACCTCTTCCTTATTCCTATAACATATCGCTTTCTTGTAATTCTATGCTTCGGACCCGTTGCCTGCAGTGATTCAGGTCACAATACAGCCGCTCACCGGTATATTCCATCATCTTTTGAGTATCTGCCATCAATGATAAGGACGGCCCTGTTATTTTTCCGCACGGAAACTAACAGGACCGTTTTTATCATTTTCGGTTAGAAAGGTTATTGTACTTTCAAAGTAGGTAGACCACTAGCTCAAAGCCGCGACCGTCCAGGAACTGTCAATCCAGGAACACAGCCTTCACCGCTCAGCCGGTTTTAATTCAATCGGAAACCGTATGGTAAAGGCCGTACCTTCACCACAAACGCTGGCCACCGCGACCGTCGCTCCGTGCAGTTCAATGATCTGCCGGGCAATAGCCAAACCCAATCCGGTACCATGACTGGCACGAGATTTATCGGCTTTATAAAATCGCTCCCAGATATAGGGCAAGTCATCGGGGGCAATGCCTGCACCGGTATCGGCAATGATCAAAACCGCTTCGCCACGTTCTTGCATCAGTTGAGCGGTAATTTCCCCGCCTGACGGTGTAAACTTCAAAGCGTTATCCATCAGGATAAGCACCAATTGTGTTAGTCGGTCACCATCACCCTGAATGGGAGGAACGGCCGAATCAATATGGGCAGCCAGCCTGACACCTCGTTGTTCGCTTTTTTGTTTAAGGAGCATCATTACATTATCTACCACCTCGGCCAAAAGAACGCTTTCTGTTTCCGGCATAATACTCCCTGCCTGCAACTGGCTTAAATCCAGTAGTTCGGCAATGAGCTTTTCCAACCGCAGAATCTCGTCCCCCATGACATGATGATATTTGTTGATCTTTTCCTGATCGGTTACGGTACCATCCTGCAGTGCCTGGTTATAGCCATGTATGATGGTAAGCGGGGTTCTCAGCTCGTGGGATACATTGGCCACGAAATCCCGCCGCATCTGATCGGTTTTTTGCATCCGTCCAATATACTCGCCCAGGTCACCGGCCAACGAGTTCAGTGACTGCCCAAGATCGCCTATTTCATCGCCGGCGGCTACCGCTACTCGTCTTTCATAATCACCGCAGGCCATTGCTGCTGCCGTTTCCCGCATGGCCCGCAAAGGCCGCACGATGCCACGAGCCATATAGGCAGCTAATAAAGCAGCAAATAGAATGGCGGCCAGTCCGGCAAGACCAATATAGTAGTACACATGCTGTAGAAAATCATTTATTTCACCAATAGGCGCGTTAATCATGACCGTACCGCTGATTGTTCCATCTGCTTTTGCAAGAGGTACGGCGACAATAAGCATATTTTCTTCGTAATACGGGTGGTAATACGTCCGGGACCAAGGCTTACCGCTATTAGCTTTGATTTCCCGGCTAAGTTCGTCCATCCCCTTGATATCGGCCAAGCTGATCGCTGCGCCGTCCACACCGCCCGACTGCGACTCTTGTCCAATATCCAGAACAACAGCAGATTTCGGACCCTCGCCAGCAGCAGATAGATTCGCTGTTGACTTGGCTTCAGGATTGGGCAGCGGCATCTGCTGATTATCGGGGGTACGAAAGTGCCCTCGCATCATCGTGTGCCGCCCGGAATGAGGATCATCCGTTTTTCCGCTGCTCTCCGTTCCATCCATCAAGTCCAAAACCCGGTCATTCGATTTATGATATGGATCAGTCTGCTCGCGTGTTTGCTGCTGTCCATGCTTTTGCATCATCATGCCCCTGTGCTGATCGGCAAGCTCACAGTCCCACATGGCATGATGCATCGGGCTGGGCTTGCTTGCTGCCGCACCGCGCCTGTTAAGCTGTCCTTCATCCGCCCGTTCCTCGGACACGGTAATCAGGTTTAGTTCATTATCCACCACCCAAACCCTGGCATCCAGAAAATGATCCACACTATCGACAAAATTATATAATTGACTATGAGTCATGTTGCCGTCGTAATAGGCATTGACCACCCGGGCCATTTCATAAGCTTTATCGGAAAGCTCATGCCGTTTTCTATTGATAAAATAATCGCGGATAAGCACAGACCCGCCTACCGTAACTCCGGCCAGCACCAGAATGACTATAATCATAAATGCAGCCATCAGTTTATACTGTAGCGAGAATTTCACTTTCTCACCTCAAATTTATAGCCAATTCCCCAGACGGTCTTTATATCCCAGGGCGAAGCTGGTCCGGCTCCCAGTTTTTTGCGCAAGCGTTTAACGTGGGTATCTACTGTCCGGGTGTCGCCACAGTAGCTGTAATCCCATACTAACTCAAGGAGCTGTTCGCGGCTCAAGACTTTACCGGCGTGTAAAGCAAGCTGCCACAGGACCTCCTTTTCTTTATTGGCCAAGGCCACAGGCTGTCCAAAAGCTGTTATCGTGTGTTCCGCCATATTAATTTCCAGTTCGGGAAACTGAAGAATATCAGAGCTTTCATATTGCGGTGGAACGGCTGTACGCCGCAGTACTGCCTTAACCCGCGCCACCACTTCCTTAGGATTGAACGGCTTAGCCACATAATCGTCCGCACCGATTTCAAGCCCCAGGATACGGTCATCATCCTGGGTACGGGAAGTCAGCATAATGATGGGGACGCTGGAATATTTACGAATTTGCCGGCAGACTTCGATACCGTCCAGGACAGGCATCATGATGTCGAGTATAATCAAATCCGGTCTCACTGCCTGTACTTTTAGCAATGCCTCCGCCCCGTCGGCAGCTTCCGTTGCAGCAAATCCATCCTGAGTAAGATAGATTGATAAAAGTTCCCGGATTGGCTGTTCGTCGTCCACAATCAGCACCCTTTTACCGTCCACCGTTCCACCCCATCTCATAAGGTAATTTCCTTTATTATATCATAGTCCGAATACTGGAAAAGAGCCTGGCGAATGCTGCGCGGCAGGCTCTTTTCGGTATTAAGAATTCTTTAATTACTTACCAGCAGCCCGAACCACGTGCTCCCGTCATACCGTGATGACCATGCAGTCCGCTTGCCATCATGCCAAAACCATAGCTCCCATTGGCCACCTGCTGCTCCATCCAGGCAATTCGTTGATCGGCTTGCTCCTGGGTAAGCCACCCCCACTCCACTTGGCGGGAAAGCATTTGTTTTTCCTGTTCAAGCCGTTGATTCTGCCAAGCAGTGATCTGCGTCTTCTGATCATCGGTCAGATTGCTGTAGGTTTGACCATAATAGGGGCAGAACCCATTGCCGGGACCAGGCGGAGCTTGTACTGGCGCAGCCAAAACGGCACCGGCGAAAGAAACTACTAGCAAAGCGGCCATCGCAATTAAAATTGTTTTTCTCAAGATACTCTCCTCCTTTAAGCTTGTTCTTTTAGTATAGACACTAATTGTGGCGTAGGTTAGGCCAAACTGGGAACAAAGTCGGAACTTTACAATCTCCCTCTGCTGATAACCGACAGTATTTAAATAAATACGAAACTGCTGTCATTAGCAATTCTGCTGGATTTTTACAGTATCATACCACCGTTAGCGGCCATTATCGGCGCGGTTTTAGCTGACGGCTCCAGTGGCGGCAACCTATCGCCCCGGGAGAGACTCCTGTCTTAACGTCAGCGTTACCAGTCAGGTCAACTATGTCCTGCCTCACGGGGGCTATAACGTGCATAGAATACAAGAAGGACTGACTGCTACGTCAGCCCTTCTCTTTTATTAGCCCGCTTGCCCGATAACAAGCTAAATGCAAGCAATGCAGCATTACAGACTACCGGCACAAAACTCCCCTGGCATGCATGACTGGTCCAGGGATTAAAACTTACTAGGCATCCAAAGAGTGCGTAAAGTCTTTTAATACCGGTAGTTTGCCTTTACCCATATGGTGCGGCCCGGTTCATTCACTCTAAAGGAGGAAGCGATGCCCAAAGCCGGGATTGAAGCGCCCGATCGGCTAATAAATTCGGCATAATTCTTGTCAAAAATATTATCCACACCGGCAGCAATTGTAATTTCTTTACTGGCTTTATAGGCCACATTAGCTGAAAGAATGCCAAAACCGCTGCTGGCACCCAAATCGTAACCGACTTCGCTGCCGCTATTTAAATCATAACGGGTTTGCGCCTGAACGCCGCGCCACAATAGGCCCGCCTCCAGCTTCTCTTGACTGTATTTGAGGCCCAGTGTTCCCTCCAGTGGTGGAATTTGGGCCAAAGGCCGATGATCCGAATCATTATTGCCCCGTACATAAGCCAGCGAAGCGGTGACCGTCCAATTTTTATTCAGTGAGTAGGCCGCATCAGCCTCGCCGCCATACAGGGAGGCATCCACATTCTCTGCCGTTTTGGTTGCCGGGTCATTGGCATTTTTAAACAGGATAAAGTCGTTAATATCGGCGTAAAACACCGACAGGCTGGTATTCAGTTTGCCGGAACGGTAAAGGAGCCCCGTGTCAAGCTGGGTGTTCTTCTCCGGCTTCAGGTAAAAATTAGTGTTCCGTTCCCAATAATCAGCCGGCCGTTGGGCATGGCCAAGGCCGATATACGTGGTAACCGGCGCGTTAGCGTGATCATGTTCATAGCGCAGGAAAGCGCCGTAGGTGCGGTCATGATTTTCTGCCGCCGTTTTTTCATTCCTTACGTCCAGGCTGTCGGTTCTCAGTCCGGCCAGCAGCCGGCTGTTATTGGTCAATGGGTGCTTAAACTCGCTGAATAAGCCATAATTGGCAAACGTCAAATCACGGATCAGGCCGGTGGTATAAACCGGGGGATTTCCCATCATTCCCATGGCCCTTCGTCCGGCATGCTCATTTTTTTGATAATCCAGCCCTACTGTCGCTGTGGTGGTCCGACCCAAATTCAAATCTGCCGCCAGCCGCCCCCCGGTGGTCGTCCGGTCAACTTCCATCGCCATTGGCATCATGGCACCAGGCCGCAGCGAATAGTTATCCATCACATGGTCCACATAATTATGAAAGGCTTTGAATTCCAGGTTACGCACCACCGGTGATATGTTTTTCTTATTGTATTTAAAGCTGTAATCATTGCGGTCAAATTGGGGGCCGTCCATTGACCGGCCGCCGTAAGCCGCCTCGGCGCTACTGGTCTCGGCGGTAAATTCGTACAGCGTATCGGCATCGGGCGTCCAGCCGAAGACGCCGGTCAGGCTCTGCCTGGTATAGAACGAATGAACCTTATTGCCGTTGCCGTCGGCATAATCATCGGCATTGGAGTGGGTTTTTATGATTCGCACATAGCCTTTGCTATCACCGGCCGTAATGTCCAGCAGCTCATCATCGCGACCGTTGCTGCCGAACAGTAGGCTGCTGTTGACACGGACGTCCGGTTTGTCAAACCGCTCCGTCTCCCGGTCAAACAATACCGTCCCCGCCACATTGCCGCCACCGTATTTGACCGTTTCCGGTCCTTTTAAAACGGTGATCTTGCTGTACGATTCGGGGAAAACATACGAGGTAGTGGGGTCCATCCGGCCGGGGCAGGCACCAAACTGATAAGTGCCATCCAATAGCACATTAAGGCGCGTTCCTCCCAATCCCCGGAAAACCGGATCACTGCCTGTCCCACCCTGACGGGCAACGGAAAATCCGGGAATATTCTTCAGATAGCCGCCGCCATCAGCCGCCGGCACCGGCTGCCTGGGCGACTTGGGATCGGTTTCCACTGCCAAGGGGTCCTTGACTGCTGACGCGGTAACCACAATCTCCTCCAGCGTAAAGGTGACCTTTTCCTCCTCTGCCGCTCCAGCCGGCTGCGCGCTGGCGGATAGGAGCAACAGGGAAGATACCGCCAGTATCCGTACTTTTTTCATCCGATCATCACCATTCTTATTTAATTTTCCAATCCACAGCATTGTACAAATTAGGGATTAGCGCTATAATTGATTATCATTATCAATTATAGCTGCTTAGGGCTGGACACAATACCATCTTCAAGCACTATCTTGTTGACCTAAAGTACTAAATACAGCACTTCTCTTACAAATATCAGGCTTGCCTGCCTGGGAGGTATCCTATGCCGATTACTCAAATGAAATGGATCGCAGCCATCGTACCGGCTGTCTGCATTGGCCTGTTTGAATTCGCCAGACACGAATACCTACAGGTGATTTCGATGAATTGGGGCAATGTGTTGGTGGCAATCCTGACAGGAATCATCTTTTTCTTATTTTCCCACGGCATCTTCGCCTTAATGGAAAACCTGTACGGCAAGCTGCAGCAGGAAAAGCAGGAAACGGCGGTATTGCAGGAGCGTTCCCGGATTGCCCGCAATTTGCATGACAGTATCGCCCAGTCGCTGTTTTTTATGAACGTAAAAATAATGGACATCGAAAAGGCCTGCAAAAATGGCCAGCAGCCCTGGCCGGCAATTAACGACTTGCGGGAAGCCATCCGGTTTACCGATACCGAACTGCGACAGCATATTTTTGCCCTGCAAACCGTGGCCGCCGATGACAACATAAATCTCATCGCCGCCATGCAGAATCATCTGCACCAGTATGAAGTGCAGACCGGGACCAAAGTCAATTTAGCCGTCACTTGCGCCACGCCAAATCCTTTTAACTCTTATGAACGCAAGCAGCTATTCCATATTTTTCAGGAGTTATTATTTAATATCCGCAAGCATGCCGCAGCAACACAAGTGAATGTCAGCTTAAACGAAAACAGCGAAGCCTTTACCCTGACGATTGCCGACAACGGCAAAGGCTTCATCGCGGCAGACAATCTCCGCAAAAAAAACTCCTTCGGTTATAAACTATTGGAGCAGGATATAAGGTCCATCAAAGCCGACCTCAGGCTATCCAGCAGTCCGGGTACCGGAACCACCGTAACGGTTACGAAAAATAAGAAAAAGGAGCTGTTCTCGTGACCATTAAAGTCCTGATCGTTGACGACCACTTCCTGTCCCGCAAAGGCATCGCCAGCATCCTTGCCGCCAATCCCCTATTTGAAATTATCGGTGAAGCAACCAGCGGAACCGAAGCAATGGAAAAAGCAGTTCAACTGCTGCCTGAGCTCATTTTGATGGATATCCGCATGCCGGACGGCGATGGACTGGAAGCGACCGGCCGGATTAAATCGGCCATGCCCCAGATAAAAATCATCATGCTGAGCGTATCGGACGATGTGCAGGACTTCTTTGAGGCCATCAAACGCGGCGCCCAGGGCTATTTGCTCAAGAATATGGAACCGGAATACTGGCTGGACTATATTGTCAGCATCGCCCAGGGTGAAGCTCCCATCTCCCGGGTGCTGGCAGCCAAAATCCTGCAGGAATTTGCCGGACAGAAGCAGGCGATTGCCGATAGCCGCTTGTCGGAACGGGAACAAGAAGTGCTGCAGCTAATCAGCCAGGGGCTTAGCAATAAAGAGATCAGTGAAACGCTATATCTCAGTGAAAGCACGGTAAAAAATCACCTGCGCAATATCCTGGATAAACTCCATGTGCAAAACCGGATGCAGTTGATTGCCTTTGCTTATAAAAATGGTCTGGTTGAACACTAGCCGGAGTAAAACTAACTAACCCAGGTTCCCCAGCCTTGATCCGCAAAGCTGGAAAACCCGGGTTAGTTATTCGAGGGATACTTCAACAATCCTGTTCCCCTGGTCCTGACTGCTGTACCAATAGACCGAGTATTCCTGCTTCCATTTTAAAAAGATAAATTAACATTGACATACGGAAAGGAGTGGAATAATATATCTTTAGAACGGCTGTACCAATTTTGTCAAATCGGTACAAATAAATCGAGGTGAAAATTTTTGCGTAACCGTATTCTGCTAGCAGCATTTGAAGAAATGAATCTCCGAGGCATCAAGTTTACAATGAGCGATCTTGCCAGACGGCTGAATGTCAGTAAGACCTCTTTATATGATCACTTTGCCTCTAAAAACGAATTGATTCATCATATTTTAATTACAGTCATTCAAGATATTGAAAAACAGGAAGAGGCGATCTATCATAATTCTGAATTGACCTTTGCCGAAAAAATATCCGGCTTACTGAAAGTAGCGCCAACAGTGTTTGGTCCTATCAACAATGATCGACTGTATGATGAACTTCACCACTTTTACCCTGAAGAATTCCGGATGATAGATATATTTAGAGAACAACACCAACAACGCTTTTTATCGCTTATTGTTCAAGGTATCGAAAATAATGCCGTCCGGCCTGTCAATTTAAAAGTACTCCATCAACTTATTGACAGTGCGTTGAATGACCTGTTCTCTTACCGTTTTCTCTCCAATAGCAACATGACCTACCCGGATGCCCTGTCTGCTATGGCAGATATTATCGTCAATGGATTACTGCCCAAAAAAGAGTAAGCACATATGCCGGATGTTTTAAAATCGCGTGGGTACGCGATTTTAAAACGCCTCTCTCGACCACAAATACCAAAAATGTAATTCCGGTACTGGCCGTATTTACTCTCGCTCCCAATATCCGGTTATTACACATAACCCTTGGCTACAGCAATAAAAACTCTGACCCTCATGATAAATGCCCCACCCTTCAAAACCACTGTTAAGCCAAAACAGTTAACTGCCTTTTGCATACAGAAAGGAGGTACATACATGCGCATCATCATACAGGATGTGCCAGTTTTCGCCGATTCCGCCTTATCCAAGGAAACAATTCAGCAAATTGCCACAGATCTTATCCAATCATGGGCCTGGGAGGGCAGACATCTCGGAAAAATTGAACTGATTTGCGATAAAAATTGGGTTCATGTCTGCACATATGAGAAAGCCTCCACTAAGCTTATCCCCAGAAAAAAAATAACATTGAGGAGTGAAATAATGAAGCAGCTAAACAAGTTGCCCCGGTTAACCAAAAAGAAATTATACTATACTGCAGCGGTCATCATCGTAAGCGTCTGTGTCATAGGTGGTTTCCTCTGGAACCAACACAGCCGCCCCCCTGTGATTACTAAAGATATCCCCATAGTACGTACAGCGGTAATTGGCACAACAGCCAACGCACAGGGTTATACTTATTCGGGCGAGGTGCGCGGACGCTATGAAAGCCAGCTTGCCTTTCAGGTAAACGGAAAAATTGTAAAAAGAAATGTTCAACTGGGAAGCATTGTAAACGCCGGAGACGTACTCCTGCAAATTGATGCCAGAGATGTTGTGCAAACGGTAAATAACTATTCCGCGCAGGTAGATTCGGCGGAATCACAACTGCAATTAGCGGAGAGCAACCTCAAACGCTACCGGGAATTGCTGGACGGCGGCGCTATCAGCCAATCCCAGTATGACCAGTATGCCAATGCTTACAACGTGGCGATTGCCGGCGTCCACCAGAGCCGGGCGCAATATGCGCAAGGTGCAAATCAACTGGATTACACCCTGTTAAAGGCCGACAAACCCGGTATTGTATCCGGTATCGCTGCTGAAATAGGCCAGGTAGTCAGCGCCGGGCAGGTTATCGTTACTGTCGTGCAGGATGGCGAGCGGGAAGTGGAAATCAGTGTGCCGGAAAATCGGATTGAAGAACTGCGCAAGGCGGAAAAAATACAGGTTTCCTTCTGGGCCTTACCCAACGTAACTGTCGATGGCAGGGTCCGGGAAATATCCCCGATGGCCGACCAAACTACCCGGACCTTTAAAGTACGGGTTAGTGTAATCAACCCGCCGCCGGCAATGAATTTAGGCATGACCGCCGCTGTTACCTTAACTGACAGCGCGTCACAGCCGGCCATCAATATTCCCGTAGCGGCTGTTTATCAAACCGGGAATGCGACACCCGCCGTCTGGATAGTAACTGACAACGCAGTAACCCTGCGTTCCGTTCAGACCGGTAATTACGGCAAGGACAATACCGTCCAGATACTTAGCGGCCTACGCCAGGGTGAGCGGATCGTCATTGCCGGGGTACATAAACTGACCGAAGGGCAGACAGTGAACATCGGCGGTGATTCACTATGAAAGGGTTCAACCTGACTGAATGGTCCCTCAACCATAAACAGTTTGTTTTTTTCTTTATCATTCTCTTTTTCATCGCCGGTATTTTTTCTTATAAAAATTTAGGCCGCATGGAAGATCCTGATTTTACTATAAAACAAATGGTAGTTGTCACTGCCTGGCCGGGAGCCACTGCCAAACAGATGGAAGAACAGGTTACCGACAAAATCGAGAAAAAATTGCAGGACCTGCCGGGGCTTGACTATTTAAAAAGCTACTCCACCCCGGGAACCACAGTAATTTACGTTAATCTAAAAGACTCTGTGCCGCAAAAAGAAGTACGCAGCAAGTGGCTGGAAGTGCGTAATATGGTCAACGACATAGCCGGCACTTTTCCCACCGGAGTTATGGCTCCACAGTTTAATGACCGATTTGATGAAGTGTATGGCGTGGTATTTGCCCTGACCGGGGATGGCTATACATATGAGGATCTGCGCGAAAAAGCGGAAAAAATCCGGCGGATGTTACTCGATGTCCCTCATGTGAAAAAGGTAAATCTGCTCGGAGTACAAACAGAAAAAATTTATATTGAAATTGAAAATAACAAGCTGGCGCAACTGGGAATTGACCCGAATCTTATTGCCGCCACGCTGCAGGCGCAAAATGCCATGGCCCCGTCTGGCATGCTGGAGACAGCAACCGATAATATCTACTTACGTATTACCGGCATGTTCGAAAACCTGGAAGATATTCAAAATACCCCTATTCAGGCCAATGGCCGCACCTTCCGCCTAGGCGATATCGCGACCGTTACCCGTGCCTATAGTGAGCCATCCGACCCCAGATTTTATTATAACGGCCAACCTGGCATCGGTATTTCCCTGGCGATGGAGCCAGGCGGCAACGTTCTTGTTTTAGGGGGAAATATAGAAAAAACAATTGAACAGGTAAAAAAAGAACTGCCGGCCGGCCTGGAGATTCATCAAACCGTCAATCAACCTAAAGTGGTGGAAAACTCCATTGACGAATTTGTAGAATCACTGTTCGAAGCCATCGTTATTGTTCTGATTGTCAGCTTTATCAGCCTGGGTATGCGTTCCGGCATTATTGTGGCTTTATGTATTCCGCTGGTTATCGCGATCGTATTCACCCTTATGAATTTGTTTGGTATTGATCTACATCGAGTTTCTCTGGGCGCACTTATTATCGCCTTGGGGTTGTTAGTGGATGACGCGATTATTACCATTGAGACCATGGTTGTTAAGCTGGAGCAAGGCTGGAGCCGCTTTAACGCCGCCTGCTTTGCCTATACTTCCACGGCCTATCCCCGCTTAACCGGCGAACTGGTAACCTGCGCCGGCTTCATCCCGGTAGGCTTTTCCGTCGGCAGCGCCTCGGAATATTGTATCAGCATCTTTACGGTTGTCACTATTGCCCTGCTGGCCTCCTGGCTGGTCGCCGGAACCGCTATTCCGTTGCTAGGCTATATGTTTATTAAAATAAAACCGAAAGGTGACGGTGAAACCGAGCATGATCCTTATGCTACGAGCTTTTATCAAAAGTTCAAAAAACTTCTAGTCTGGTGCCTGACCAATAAAAAGACCGTATTGATTGCCACTGCGGCTGTTTTTATCGCTTCTATTGGCTTATTGGGAATGGTAAAGCAGCAATTCTTCCCCTCCTCCACCCGCCCGGAACTGATTATCCAACTGGAACTGCCGGAGGGTTCCTCCATTAAAAGCACCGATGCCGTTGCCCGTCAGTTTGCGCAAAAACTGGAAGGCGATCCGCAGATCTCCTATTATACCTATCACGTGGGCGAAGGCGCTCCCCGTTTTGTGCTAAGCTTTGACCCAACAGCTTACAAGCCAAATTTTGCCGAATTTGTTATTGTGGCCAAGGATACCAAAGCCCGGGACCAACTGCAGGCTACCTATCGCGAGCTGTTACTCAGTGAATTTCCCAGTGTGCAATTTCATACCAAGGTTCTCAACGTCGGACCATCGTCCGACTATCCGGTCATGCTGCGCGTAAAAGGCTACGACGCGGATAAGGTTCGGGATATTGCCGAGCAGGCACGGACGATAATGGCCGCCAATCCCCATACCCGTAATGTGAACCTGAAATGGAGTGAAAAAAGCAAGATTATGCATTTAGCCATCGACCAGGATAAAGTCCGCAAACTGGGCATTACCTCACAGGCGCTGGCGACCGCGCTGCAGATGCAGCAGTCCGGAGCGGACATTACCCAATTCAGGGAAACTGATAAAACGGTCAATATGGCTCTCCGCTTTAATGCTCAGGACAGAAATAATCCTGCTGCGGTGAAAGATTTCAACATTCCGCTTGGCAATGGGCGATATGTCCCGCTGGATCAAATTGCGAAAATCAGTTTCGAGACAGAGGATGGTCTGATTTACCGGCGGGATTTAAAACCTATGATCTTGGTACAGGCGGAATTAAATTCCGAAGCTGTAACCGGCGACGATGTGGCAGAACAAGTATACAGCAACCTGGCTGACCTGCGCGCAAGCTTGCCGTTTGGCTACAGCATTGAGTATGACGGACCCAAAGAAGACAGTATTAAATCCGTCGGGTTTCTGGTTCAGCCGATACCTGCTATGATCATTGCGATTATGATTCTTTTAATGATCCAGTTGCAAAGTATTCCCAAAATGATTTTGACCTTGCTTACAGCGCCGTTGGGCATTATCGGCGTCGCTGCCGGCCTGGTTCTTATCAACAGTCCGATGGGTTTTGTCGTCCAACTAGGCATCCTGGCTTTAGCGGGGATCATTATGCGCAATAGCGTTATCTTGATGGACCAGATAGAACAATTGCTGGCATCCGGCGAAACTCTCTGGGACGCTATTATTAATGCCACCGTCATTCGGCTGCGCCCCATCCTTCTGACAGCCGCGGCGGCCATTCTAGGGATGCTCCCGTTGGTTTCCAGTATCTTCTGGGGGCCGATGGCCATCGCCATTGCGTCGGGATTAATGGGTGCCACCGTTTTAACCCTCATGGTATTGCCGGTCATGTATGCTGCCTGGTATAAAGCGAAGCCTGATACCAGTGTACAAAGTTCTGTAAGTTCCACCACCAGCAGCCATTCTGTTTAATTTTTCAACTGCCGGATGTCCGTTACTGCGTATCCCAGCAAAACCATCGCGGCCCTTTTCACAGATTAGTTTCATTGACAGCGGTGAATACGGCGTAATGGCAGGCACTGTTAACCTCACGGCATCGCCCTGTCCCCGGCTGTTTTGGCTGGTAACACCTCCAGCTATTGTAATATGGAAACTAGTCCCGCCAAGAGGAGGCTACGATGCCTTATGACTCACTTGCCTAAAGGGGTGTGCTACGCATGCACGATTTGAAAGGTAAAATTCTTGCTGCTGCCAAGAGGCGCTTTTCCCGCTTTGGGTTTCAAAAAACTACCGTAGATGAAATCTGCCGTGACTGTCAAATCTCTAAAAAAACCTTATATCAGCATTTTTCCAGCAAAAATGAATTATTTCAAATCTTGTCTGCCACGGAAATTGAGCGAGTCCGGCAATCCTTGTTGGCGCAAGTACAGGCACAAGCAAATCAGTCTCCCCTTCAGCAGTTAACCCAACTATTGCAGGCAATGATTGTCTATTGGCACGACGACCAATTTATCATGACCATACTTAAAGACAATGATCCGCTATTTCCTGCTTTCCGGACGGATTTCGACTATCAGGCTATGCTAGAAAAAGCAATGCTCCCCCTGATTGCAAGGATAATCAGCAACGGAAAATCGCTGCACCATTTTCGTGATGTCGATGAAGCAGTTGTCTCTCCAATCATACTTAAGCTGGTACAAATGATTATTTCATCAAAGGACCTTGGCTTTGCTACTCTCTCCAAAGCGGATTTTTATGCAGCGCTGCTCACGGACCTGCTGATCAACGGACTTACCGAAAAACAATCCTCGAATTGAACCCATCTGCCTGTTCCTATTGACCAAGAATGAATAACCTAACGCGGAGCAGCTTTCTGGTCCCCGCCTAAAATGAGGAGGTGTCGGTGACATGGAATGGCTTGGGCTATCCTGGTGGTTTTCATTAGGCGTCGTATTGATTGCCCTCATATTGTACACCGCAAACATACTGTGTGCTTTTTCCCGGTGGTACTGGCTCCCGTCTGATGATGAAGATGCCTCGGAACGGTATCGTCATCAATGCCTGGGTAAAGGAAAAAGCGAGGCCCCTTTCGATATTACGTTAAAAAAGAAAAACTGTTAGCAAATATGGACCGCTTAATTCAGAAAGTAAAGCACTTGCGGCGAACCGGGCAAGAAGTCGCCTTATTGACGCAGCAAACCGGCTGGAAGGAAGCACACCTTTAAGGGAATTCAGAACCATTGGTAGTATCAATTTATCAGAACAAATGATAAATTGATACTACCAGTTGAAAGTAAGGTGGACATCGTGCAGCTGCCGATGGATCAATATGGTCTTGAGAAAGAACGTCTGCTACAGGAATTTAACCGTATCAGAACCTTTTCTATTGATATGGCAGAAATACCTGTCTGCGCAGCATCAGTGCTTGCAGGGCAAAGCCTGCAGCAAGCCTGGACTAAGGGGGATCTGACCTTACTCCCTGTCGCCATCTATCGGAACAACCGATTTCTTCTTATTGCCCTTCACAAAGAACGGCTTCACCCCGGAGATACGCTGCTTGTGTTTGGTCAGCTTTCCTCCATCCAGGAATTAAAACGGTTAGCCGCTCCCACATCAGCCTATGGCTAAGCATCCTGTTAGTTATGAATCGGCCAAAAAAAATTAGATAAATATATAAGTTAAGCAGCGAGAGGGTTTGCCACCTGTGTAAAGCAGGGGGCATAAACCCGACGTCATCCTGGGCTATGACTGCAACCTTTCCGAGTGTTTTCCTATTTGTCACCGTTCGCTCAGGCCTCGAAATCAATTGCAACCACTTGAGCCCGAATCTCTTCAATATACTTTCCCACTTCCACATGCGCCGGATGCGATATATAGGCATCAAGATCTTCTTTGGAATCAAAGTGGGCAATCATGACTATATCGTAAGAGATAGGCGCACGTACGAAATCCACTCCGATTGTTATATTCCGCAAATACTTAATCTGCCCTTTCATGCCCAGCAGACGATTTTTCAGCGCGTCAATACTTTCTTTACCGGTATCATTTAACTTTAATGCAACAATGTGTGTAATCATATTTGAGAACCCTCCTCTTGGGCAAAACAGCCCGGTGTATTATACTTCGAGTTACAGAGATTAATTCGGTTGTTGGGATAAACCAGCAAATTAGTCAACATCAATCTTGCTATAGCTTTCGAAACTGATCAGCGTCTCCGAAGAGAGAAAAGTAATCCGGAACATCTTCAATGCCCCTCCCAGTCTGCCCCAGGCTGCTACAACCCCTGTTCTTTATCTCCCGCTTTCAGGCAATCCATTTTATAAATTGATCATTCTTCGTTGATCAATCGTTATTCTTCATACTATCACATCAAAATCAATTGCGATAACGAATAATATTGATTAGGTAGTTCGATAAAATCGATCAATGCTTCTAAGTCGTGGCTTCTCCTTATTAAAAAATAATCCGACCCGGGACACAAAAACACGGTTTATACGGGACTACCCGTATAAACCGTGTTTCTTTATTTTGATTATCACATATACTCTTTCTAAAGAAAAGCTGTAGCCTACCCCCTACAGCCGAATTACCATTTTTCTTTGCAAATCTCCAAAAATGCCGCTAACGCCGATGATACCCATTTATCTTTGTGGTACACTACCTGAATCAGAAGATTTAAATCAAGTCCGCGAAAATTAAGTTTCTTCAATTGATTAGACCTGACTTCGTCCTCCACGGCAAACAGGGGCAGCAGCGTTACTCCCAGACCAAACGCAGACAGGCATTTTAACGTCTGAATGCTGCCACCTTCCGACATCAGTTGCAATGAAGCACCGGTATTCTCCAGCGCTCTTTGAAAAAGCGCCCGCCAACTGCAGCCTTCTCCCGTCATCAGAAGCGGATACTCTGCCACGTCTTCCGCATATACATGTTCTTTTCCGGCCAAAGGATGCTCTGATGATGTCAAGAAAGCAAATGGCGCACTTCGTTCCTTATCCACGACAAATTCCGGAACCGACAGACTACGGTCAATTAAAATGGCCACATCAATCTGATTTTCTCTAAGCGCGGACTCAAAATCACACCAGGAACCCATTTTTATCGCAAGCTGCACATCGGGATACCGGCGATTGTATTCGTGCAAAATTTCCGGCAAGAAAAAGGTACAGATCGATTCATGGGCGCCCACAATTAATTTCCCTTTGGGCAGCTCCGACGCAGAAACCGAGCCTTTGGCTCTTTCCCAGAGATTGATCATTTGGCGCGCATGCATTAAAAATTCCTCGCCTTCCGCCGTCAGGGATATCTTTTTACCCAGCCGCTCAAACAGACTGACCCCTAATTCCTTTTCCAGCAACTGAACCTGCGAGGTAATCGACGACTGTACATAGCCGAGCTGTCCGGCTGCCCGTGTAAAACTATTCAATGTTGCAACCGTTACAAACGCCTTTAGCTGCTTAATATCCATATTTCTATTATCATCTCATTTGTCGATTTATTATCAGTAAATCATCTTATATCTCGATTTATTTTTTATATTATCATATAGCGACACGAAACGCCATCCCTTCAGTCCGTTTTGCCAGCGCTACATCATACAGGTCCTGGGCGGCGGCAGTTCGCGCCTGGCGGGACTTACCTTTGCCATCCTGCGCATTGCCTTGAACAAAGCCTTTCATGAAAAAATCCTGCACCGGTCAAATTGCTATAAAAACGACAAAAAAGGCTTTACGAAAGTATCGTAAAACCTTTGAAATATCAATGGCGACCCCGGCAGGATTCGAACCTGCGACCTTTTGATTCGTAGTCAAACGCTCTATCCAGCTGAGCTACGGAGTCATCTCGTCAGCCATTAACCGGCCAACGAAAATTATTATATCACTTTTAAATAAGTAGTGTCAACTACTATTATTATATTTTCTTAAAATACATCAGCGGTCCCGTTCATTTTATTCACAGGCCGTGGATATCTTAGGGGAAAATGTCCTGTTTATTGTAGATAACTACTGTGCATAATGGGAGGGTAAAACAGTTATTCAGCAAGTTGTCCACCTTTTGCACAGGTTTATCCACAGAAACAATGGAGATTTTATGCGAAAATCAGGTTTTTTCCACAATTGTCATAGAAGCGTTTTCCACTTATCCACATTTACATAGAAATTGTGAATAAAAATGTGGATAAGTTGTTATTGCCCTGTTAGTTAAAATAATTGATACCGGCCTGGAAAATTTGTTGGTCTTTATTACCGGGAACGTTCTTGGCAATCTGCTCGCCAGTCCGCTCGGAATGACCCATTTTACCCAGTATTCTGCCATCCGGACTGGTAATGCCTTCGACAGCTTCGACCGAGCCGTTCGGGTTGTGGCTAATATCCATGGACGGATTACCGTCAAAATCCACATACTGAGTGGCAATCTGGCCTTGCTGAATCAGTTGGCTGATCATCGCCGGGCTGGCCACAAACCGGCCTTCACCGTGCGACATGGCAACAGTATGGATATCGCCCACTTCCACCCGGCTGAACCAGGGAGACAGGTTGGAGACCACTTTAGTTTTCGACAGGCAGGATATATGGCGTCCCAGTGTGTTATAGGTCAACGTCGGGCAATCGGGTGTAAGGTCGCGGATTTCGCCGTAGGGCACCAGTCCCAATTTAATGAGTGCCTGGAAACCGTTGCAGATGCCCAGCATCAGGCCGTCCCGCTTTTGCAGCAGTTCGGTTACCGCTTCCCTGACGCGGGGGTTTCTAAACAAGGTAGCAATAAACTTGCCGGAGCCGTCCGGTTCGTCACCGGCGCTAAAGCCTCCCGGCAGCATAATAATCTGCGACTGACTGATGGCGTCTACCGTGGCGGCAATAGCCTCTTCCACGGCAGACGGTGTCAGGTTACGGATAACCAGCGTCTGCGGCAGGCTGCCGGCTTGCGCAAAGGCCCGGGCTGAGTCGTATTCGCAGTTTGTGCCGGGGAATACGGGAATAAACACCCGCGGCTTAGCGATCCGTACAGCCGGTTTGCGGCTATTCCTTCCGGTAAAGGCAACGGTCTGGGGTTGTCCTGTTGCCACGCCGGCCTGGGTCGGGAAGATTCTTTCCAAAGACTTTTCCCAGGCAGCCTGGGCATCACATAGAGGAATATCCTGTCCGTTCACGGTAAGAACAGGGTTGGCCTGTGTATAACCCAGGCAGCGGAACGGTACTTCACCAAAGATATCCTTTAGCTCCACGCCGGGCGCCATTTCCAATAAAATGGAGCCGTAATCGGAAGCAAACAGTTCCTCTGACGTAAACGTACCGTCAAAGCAAACGCCAATCCGGTTGCCAAAGGCCATTTTGCTGATGGCTGCCGCCACTCCACCGTAGCGTACAGTGTGTGTTGCCAGAACTTTTCCCTGCTGGATTAGGTCATGAATCTTGCTGTAATTGGTCTCCAGTGCAGCAAAGTCAGGCAACTGCCGTTCGTCCCGCGGCAGGGAAACCAGCAATACCGGATTGCCGGCAGCTTTAAATTCCTGGGAGACGATATTCTGTGCCTTAGCCACATCCACAGCAAAGGCGACCAGTGTAGGCGGCACCTGCAGGTCCTTGAAGGTGCCTGACATGCTGTCCTTGCCGCCGATGGCCGGAATGCCCAGCCGCTTTTGGGCGTAATAGGCACCCAGCAAGGCGCTGAATGGTTTGCCCCATTTGGCAGGGTCGTTGCCAAGCTTCTCAAAATACTCCTGCAGCGTCAGACGGATAGCCCGGTAGTCACCGCCCAGGGCAACCATCTTCGCCACCGCTTCGATGACGGCGTACAGCGCGCCATGGAAGGGACTCCAACTGGAAAGCTGCGGGTTATAGCCATAGGTCATGAGGGTGGCCGTGCTGGTTTCGCCGTCCAGCACGGGAATTTTCGCCGCCATGCCTTCAGTCGGCGTAGCCTGATAGGTACCGCCAAAGGGCATCAGAACAGTGCCGGCACCGATGGTGCTGTCAAAGCGTTCAACCAGACCTTTTTGGCTGCAGACATTCAGATCGGCCAGCATAGCCAGCCAGGCCTGCCGCAAATCACCTTTTTGCGCAAGCACAGGCTGCGGCAGGTGCTTGAAGTAGTCTGAGCCGCTATCCGGCGCGGCTACCTTCACCTGGGTATATTGGGTTACCCCATTTGTATTTAAGAAATCCCGGCTGAGGTCAACAATGGTTTTGCCACGCCAGGCCATTTGCAGACGATGCTTGTCGGTCACCGTTGCCACCACACTGGCTTCCAGGTTTTCCGCGTCAGCATACCGGCAGAAAGTATCCACATGTTTTGCCGCCACGACCACGGCCATCCGTTCCTGCGACTCGGAAATGGCTAATTCGGTGCCGTCCAGTCCTTCATATTTCTTGGGAACAGCGTCGAGGTTGACGGCAAGACCGTCAGTCAGTTCACCGATAGCCACCGAAACACCGCCGGCGCCAAAGTCGTTACAGCGTTTGATCAACGTGCTGACTTCGGGGTTTCTAAACAGTCGTTGCAGTTTTCGTTCGGTCGGGGCATTCCCCTTTTGCACTTCGGCACCGCAACTGGCTAGTGATTCCTCGGTGTGCTCCTTGGAGGAGCCGGTAGCGCCGCCGCAGCCGTCCCGGCCGGTCCGGCCGCCCAGCAGGATAATGACATCACCGGGCTGCGGCTGTTCCCGGACGACGTTGCGTTTCGGCGCAGCCGCAATGACAGCGCCAATTTCCATTCGTTTGGCAATAAAGCCTTCGTCGTAGACTTCCGCTACCTGGCCGGTTGCCAGGCCAATCTGGTTACCATAAGAGCTATAACCGGCCGCCGCGCCGAGGGTAATCTTACGCTGGGGCAGTTTGCCCGGCAGCGTGCCGGCAATGCCGGTGCGGGGATCACCGCTGCCGGTAACCCGCATGGCCTGGTACACATAGGAACGGCCCGACAGGGGATCACGGATGGCGCCGCCCAGACAGGTGGCCGCACCGCCGAAGGGTTCGATTTCCGTCGGATGGTTATGGGTTTCGTTTTTAAACATCACCAGCCAGTCTTCCGTCCGGCCATCCACATCGACCGGCACGACAATACTGCAGGCATTGATTTCGTCCGATTCGTCCAAGTCGGCCAACTTGCCGCTCCGTTTCAGCTCGCGCATGCCCATCAGTGCGATATCCATCAGGGACATCGCCCGTGGGGCATCACCGTAGACGGTTTGCCGGGCGCGGCGGTATTCGGCAAAGGCGTCCGCCACCGGCTGGCTGTAAGGGCCATATTCCATTTCGACCTGTTCAATATTGGTCAAGAAGGTGGTATGGCGGCAATGATCGGACCAATAGGTGTCAATGACTTTCAGCTCGGTAATGGTTGGGTCCCGGTGCTCGGTATCGCGGAAATAGCCTTGGCAAAAGGCCAGGTCAGCCAAGCTCATGGCCAGTCCCATATCGGCCATCATCGCCTTCAGCTCATCCTCCGTTTTACCAATGAAGCCGGTCAAAACAGCCACATCGTCCGGTATGGTTGCCGGTACATCCAGGCTGTCCGGTTTAGTAAGCTGCGCTTCCCGTGATTCGACCGGATTGATGCAGTAGGCTTTGATGCGCGCCAACTCGTCCGGCGAAACAGCCCCCTGCAGAATGACCACCTTGGCTGAAGCCACCGCCGGCCGCTCTTTCTGGGTAAGCATCTGAACACACTGCGCCGCCGAATCGGCCCGCTGATCGTACTGACCAGGCAAATATTCCATGGCAAACAAACTGTCACCGGCTGTAGCGGGCAGTTCCTCATCATATACATCATCCACTGTCGGTTCGGAGAAGATGGTATTCCGGGCCAAGGTGTATTCTTGTTCGGTCAGGCCGGCCAAATCATAACGGTGAATCAGTCTGACCCCGGTCAGGCCGCCAATTCCCAGATTTTCCTTCAAATCATGATATAGACTTTGCGCTTCCACCGCAAAGGGCTTTCGCTTTTCCACATACATTCGTTTGACAGCTTGCGTCATTGGGTCGCCTCCATTTTATTTAATATATGGCAGAAAGAACACGTTTTTTTATTGCTTTTACTATGTTAACCAAAGAGTGGCGTAAGCATAAGAACAGACGGCAGCGTTCCCGCAGGCCCGCCGGAGCAATATCGATAAAAAACGGCCATAGGTATAAATTTTTATAATTATTCTGCAGAAGACGGGATTATCCTGCAAGAAATGCCGCATTTCACCCCGGCCGGCAACAGTGTTCCGCCAGCTTTGGACAAACTATCCGAAACGTCTACTGACGGCGGCTTTTGTGAAGTATTCCGTTAACTTGGAGATATAAAAATAAACATGCGCCTTAAAGAAGCCTAAGGCGCATGTTTATTTTATATTAAGCAGGCGAAACGATGCCGACCAGCAGTTCCACAGTACCGAACCGAACGGTGAGCGGAATCCGATATCCCTTGATATTGGCGGTATCCGCCCCTTGTATGACGGACGGGAAATGCAGATCCAGCTCCACCCCTTTATCGGAGGCATTTACACAGAAAATTCCGTTAACCAGATTCACGAATTCGGCAATGCTGTCCCGGGCCAGTTCATCCACGCTGCTGAGCGGTTCCTGACTGTAGCGGCGGGCAATTTCCAACAGGCAGTCTTCTTTTAAAATCAAGCCGGTCACCATATCGCTTTGGCAGCGAATCACCTGGGTGGCAACCCAGTCGGACGGGGCCACCTCACCCAGTACGGCTTCCGCGCCGGCAATGGGCACTTCGTCGAGAAAGCGGATGATATTACGCATAAATAAGGCCGTATAATCCAGGAAAAGAGCTTTGTTGTCCCCGGCTCCGGCAAGTTGCAGGATGCCTTCCAGCATCGTACTGTCCACCTGGGCGCCGTCTTTGTCCGAGGTCAGCTTATTTTCCTGATTGTAGTTGGCCATGGCGCTTTCCAGTTCGGCCAGGCTCAAATAGCCTTGATCGATAATGGCCTGGCTCAGGTTCAGCTGCTTGGAGCTTTGCTTGCTTAGCAGTTCATCGAGCTGCTCTACCGTAAGATATTGTTTTTCGATGGCGATTTCACCAAACCGCTTGTCCCTGCTGCGCTGCAATTCGTGAATCTCTTCCACCTGATCAGCGGTAAGCATGCCCGCATTCATTGCCAAGACGCCCAGTTTGACCCGCACCGACTGTTCCAGTGTCAGGCACTCCGATAATTGAGCAGTAGTCAGTAAGCCTTTGTTGAGTAAATATTGACCAAAAAATTGACTAAACATCGTCATTCAGTCCCCTCTTTATTTCGATATCTTGGCAATAGCCTTGGCAATTTGCTCAACGCTATAAGGTTTTTGTATGAAGTCCATGGCACCGCCCTTAAGCGCCTCAATCAGCTTGCTTGAGGTTCCTGCCGAAGACAGCATAATCACCTTAGCTTCCGGATCCTGTTCCCGCAGACGCTGCAAAGCCGTCAAGCCGTCCGCTTCGGGCATGACGATATCCAGGAAAACCAGATCGGGCTTGTTGTATTTATACACATCGACAACCATTTTCCCGTCTGAAGCTTCTATCACCTCGCAATCCATCTCTGCCAGGATATCCCGCAGTTTTTTTCGAACCAGAAGGGAGTCATCACAAATTAACACTTTGACTTTGTTTGTTGCTGCCATAGAAAGAGCCCTCCTCCTCCCGCCCGCCAGGCGGCTTCCTTTTTCATTTAATGATTTAGTTACTTGCTAATATGTATGCTGTTTCTACACATTCTTCATGAATCCTGTCGAGGCAATAGAAAATTAACAAAATCCTAGAAAAAAGAGACCGCCTGCAGGCAGCCTCTTCTTTACCGGTATCACCGGGAAATTAGATCAGTTTCATATCCTTTAATACATTGTTCATATTGTGAACGGCTTCGGCGCTCTTATTGAAGGCAGCCTGTTCTTCGGCGTTCAGTTTGTAATCCACAATGGATTCCCAGCCGTCTTTACCCAGAACAACCGGTACGCCCATGCAAATATCGCTTTGGCCGTATTCGCCGTCCAAAGCTACGCAGCAAGGGAAAATTTTCTTTTCGTCAAGCACGATGGCTTTAACCAAAGCGCCGCAGGATGCGCCGGGAGCATACCAGGCGGAAGTACCTAACAGCTTAGTCAGCGTAGCGCCGCCTACCATGGTGTCGGCAGCCACTTTCTGCAAGGTTTCGGCGTCCAGCAAAGTGGAGATCGGAATACCCTGATAAGTAGCGAAACGGGTCAGCGGGATCATCGTAGTGTCACCGTGTCCGCCGATAACAAAACCTTGGATATCGGTAGCCGGACGGTCAAGTGCCTGGCTCAGATAATATTTGAAACGGGAGCTGTCGAGAATGCCGCCCATGCCAATTACGCGGTTTTTCGGCAGGCCCAGTGCTTTATACGCCAAATAGGTCATAGTATCCATCGGATTGCTGATTACGATGATAATAGCGTCAGGCGAATATTTCAGAATATTGTCGGCTACACCTTTTACAATACCGGCGTTAGTACCGATCAGGTCTTCACGGGTCATGCCGGGTTTACGGGGAATGCCGGAAGTAATTACCACTACGCCCGACCCAGCGGTTTTGCTGTAATCGCTAGTACTGCCAATTACTCTGGTGTTGAAGCCCAGGGTGGTAGCGGTTTGCATAATATCCATGGCTTTGCCTTCAGCTACGCCTTCTTTGATGTCCAATAGAACAAGCTCGCTGGCTAATCCCTGCTGTACAATGACGTTTGCACATGTTGCGCCTACGTTACCTGCACCAACTACAGTAATTTTCATGTTGTCATCATCCTCCTAAAGTTTGTACCCTAAGGGTTGTACCTTTTACATGTAAATTATACATCGTTTTCTAGTATTTATCATCATATTTATCGCAAAGAATGTGAAAAAAGTTACATGTGTTAATGCTCCCCAAACTCTGAAACTGTCATTTCTTCACGGGTCTTTCCCGTAAGGCTTCATTGCCGTCGGCTTACCGATGCCCTGTATTTCAAAAAATTTAGTGAAGTATGGCATTAAAAATGCCGTCAGGGAGAGTATCGGATAGTTTAAAGACACGCCCTGGGGTTTTAAAATGACGTCAACCGGGCATCATGCTATAATAAAGAGAGTTTATCTTTTGTTCTACGAGGTTTCTTATGGTTACACCTTCTGTCCGGATTCGCGAGATCGACTTGCTGCGGGCCTTGGCTATTGTACTGATGACCCTGTTTCACGCCATTTTTGACGCGGCGGAATTTTACGATGCCGATATAAGCTATACCAGCGGCATGTGGTATTATATCGGCAAGTTTTCGGCCATCCTGTTCCTGCTGACCTCGGGCATCAGCGTCACCTTAGGCTCCCATAGCCTGGAACGGGGGCTGACTGTACTGGCAGCCGGCCTGCTGGTCATCGCCGCTACCTATTGGTTTAGCCCTGCCAGCTTTGTCATTTTCGGTATCCTGCAGCTCATCGGGACAAGCATGCTGACCTATCCGCTGTTGCGGCGGCTTTCCTGCCCGCTCCTTGCGCTGCTGGCCAGCGCTACCTGGCTGGCCGGCCTCAGCCTGCAGGGCATAACCACCGGCAGTCTTTATCTGCTGCCGTTTGGTGTCACACCGCCGTTCTTTGCCTCGCTGGACTATTATCCCCTGCTGCCCTGGTATGGCTTTTTTGTGGCCGGCGTACTGCTGGGCAAAGTCTGCTATCCGGCGCGGCAGCCGTTGTTTCCCAACTTGCCGGATCAGCACCTGCTGACCGGTCTGGAGTGGCTGGGACGTCATTCGCTCCTTACCTATTTGGTCCACCAGCCGGTTCTGCTACTCCTGTTTGCCATCTTTATGCCGCTCCTTTAAATCGGATGGGTTAATAGTCTTTCCTGCCTTGCCGACCTTTATGTAATGAGGTGACCGCTTGATGTATACACTGTTTTTCCGGTCCCGTTTCCTGCTGCTTTATATCTGCTGTTTACTGCTTGCGCTGTTTACGCCGCTGGCTGCCCTGGCCGAGCCGGCCGGCACTCTTTACGTGATCAACGGCCTAACCGGCGGCGAGGACACCAGCCAGCCCGGCGACGATGTGAAAAAAATCGAGCCTTTCAGCGACAGCCTTTATCAATATACCGATTTTGCCAATGGCTTCAGCCTGCGTTATCCCTCCGGCATGATCGCCGACGCTTCCCTTTCGGCCGTTCGCACCCTCTTTACCGACGGCCAGACCGAGATCCTGGTGTTTTATGATTCGCTTGCGGACAAGCAGTCCTCAGCCGCCGAACTGATCGAATACGGCAACCGCTTCCGCTACAACACGGCTGACCACCAAATCGAAACCGATAAAACCCTGTACATAAACGGACGCCAGGTTCATCTGCTCAAATGGACCCGCCGCCGTTTATCCCGCATCACCGGTGACAAGAATCATTATGTTTCGGCGGAAATCGTAAAAAACCCTTACGAGGTGTATACCTTGTTCATCAAGTCGGCCAAGCCGATTGAAAATGAGCTGGAACTCATCCGGAGCGTCTCGCTGTTCCCGCCCCAGGGGCACCCCGGTATCTATATGCGGCACAGCGCTTCCACCACTCCCCTGAACGAGGAAACCCGCGCCTTCCTGCGCACCTATTTCGCCCCGGACAGTTCCTTTCATTGGGGTGTGTTTGAACCCAGCGCCCCTTACAATATGACCAACCTGCTCCGGCTGGAAGAGTCCTTTGGCTACCGCTTCCCCTTTGTCATCCGCTATCAGTCACTGGATGAGAACATGCCCCTGCAGGGCTTACAAAACGCCTACCAGCATCAGACTTATGTGGAGCTGACGCTGCAGACGCTGCTGCAGGAGGCCGGGGTGAACGCGCTCAAGCTCGGCGCGTCCGGTCAGGTTAACGCCGGCATTGTCTATGATATGCTGGACGGTCAATATGATGACTACCTGGCCGAATATGCCCGGCGGCTAAAAGAATTCAACCACCCGGTGCTGTTTCGGCTGAATAACGAAATGAACGGCGACTGGTGCTGGTATTCGGCCTATTATACCGGCAAGGACGCCGATCTCTACATCGCACTCTGGCGCTACATCCAAACGGTATTTGCCGACCATGGCGTGGACAATGTCGTCTGGGTCTGGAATCCCCACGACCTGTCGCGGCCGGATTTTAAATGGAACCATTATCTCATGTATTATCCCGGTGATGAATATGTCGACCTGATCGGCCTGACCGGCTATAACACCGGTACCTACTTCCCGGGCGAACGGTGGCGGGAATTCAAAGACATCTATACGCCACTTTACAGCGAATATGCTTCCCTATTCAACAAGCCTTTCCTGATCACCGAATTCGGCTCCAATTCTGTCGGCGGCGACAAGGCGGCCTGGATTCGCGGCATGTTTGACCATATGGCCGATTTCCCCCGCATTAAGGCAGCCATTTGGTGGAGCGGCATCGATTACGACCAATTGGGCCAGCCGGGACGCATTTACCTGATTAATGAAACGGAGGAGATTATCCAGGTGTTCCGGGAGCGGCTGAAAGAGTATGAGCTCAGGCAGCAACCGGATTACAACACGAGACATAAAGAAAGCGGTTGACAGTAAGATACTGTCAACCGCTTTCTTTATACAGCTTGTTGAAAAAGTATATAGTATGAAAATGGTTTTTGAGGGTCCATGTAGAATTAATTCTGCATGGACCTAATTTTGTTAGGAGGTAGAGTATGCTTAAAGAACGAGCACCTCAGCAGATGAAATTCGAATTAGTTTGTATTGATCAATTAGTTCCTGAAGATCACCTACTTAGAAAGATAGATAAATACATAGATTTTTCGTTTATATACGAGAAGACCACCCCCTACTATTGTCAAGATAATGGACGACCACCCGTAGATCCGATTGTCCTTTTCAAAATGATCTTTATTGGCTATCTT